>WGAY01000044.1 GCA_015494585.1 Candidatus Omnitrophota bacterium
GTCTTGGAGTCATTAAATGAGCTCTTTTCTATAGAGGGTGAAGAGGCAAAATCAGCTCAGAAAGAGCTTATAGATTATGCGGAAGATATAACCAATAGTCTCTCTCCTGATGAATTTATAGATTTCCTATCTTTATTAGTCTTTGTAGCTAAAAATGGTATGAAAGTGGCAAAGGTCAGAGGGGGGAAATTGGTGAATGGATTTCTGCTGCAAAAAAGACTTGCCTCATACTTTAAGGAAGGAAATGCTTTGGAGTTAAGCCTTATTTTAGGCGATAGGGATGAACTTCATAAGTTCCTGCAGGGATTTAAGGCAAGCCGTTCTAAATCTAAAGAAGAAAGAATGGAAGAACAAGAAGAGGGATTTGAATATCCGGAGATAAAAAACAAAGAGCTGTTTAGAGTTGGCAAAGAGTTAGAGGAAGGCATAAAGATATCAGGTGTGGATATATCCAGGGCAGATTTGTGGGCATTATTGAAGATATTGGATGAAAAGCTGGAGAATATATTGCCCAGGAAGCAGGGCCATATAATCAATGTGATAAGGATAATGGCCCTATTTCTGTCAAGGGATATAGACGGACTGTTTGCCACATTTGATAAAGGACTTGGCGTTGATAAGGCCGAATATAAGGCCGTAGTTTCTGATTTATATAAGAGATTTGAGAGGATATCTGATGAAGATAAACGCGCAGTAGTTGTTGCTACTATTTTTCATGATATAGGTTCTCAAAAAGGGGTTCGCGATTTTCGCCACGCAGAGGTAGGCGCAGAGATGGTACCTAAAGTGCTTAAAGATTTTGAAGCCCAATATGGCAGTAGTTTTATTAAAAATGTCCAGTCTATAGTTAGGTTTCACGGGGTCTTTTCAGATATTGGCGCTAAGCATGTCTTTGGAGAGAATTTGATGCTGCCGCCAGAGATCTTGTTGCCGGTCCACTTTTTTGATGCCTCAAGCCGTATAGAAGGAAATATATTCACGCCGGATAAGGTGAGACGCTATGAGTCGGTAGCAGAAAATAGAGCCGATTTCTTGAAAACTAAGGCTGATTTTGTAAAACACCGTTTAGTTAGGATGTTTATTCCATTGCTTTTTTCCGATCCTGATATAGACAAGAATTATACAAATAGCCCGATTTTATCTGAGTTAGAAAAAGATATTCCACGTTTCAATAGCAATGAATTTATAGAGGATTGGGCCGATAAGGTAAGGGTATATAACCCTGCATTTATGTTTTCCCTTGGGCAACATTCCCAGAATTCTTATATAACCTTGATAAAGGAGTTGGACGGTATTATTGATGAGCATTCTCCTAAGTTGGTTGATATAGATACCGATATTGATTTTGTTGCCCTTATAACCACCGATAGAGACGATTTAGACAAGATAATAGGAGAGGTCTCGGATTATATTCTTCGCACGGGCAATATTGTGCTTTCAGAGGACTACAACGATAAGACAGGTAGGTTGCGAATTACTATTAACCTTTCCAAGATGTCTAAAACTGCCGGCGGCGAGGCAGTTGCAAATGCTATGCTGAAAGGCCAAGCCCTATCTGCCGTAAATAAGCAGACATTGCTTTATGGAACAGATGATGTGGAGCAGGCGTTGTTGGCTGAAGTGAAGCGAAAAGGCCTTAATGAAGGTATCTATCCGAAACTTATGTCAGCAATAAGGAATATGAAAAGGGATAAAGATGAAAAGGGATTGTTCTTATTTGGCGCAGGGGTTGATGAGGTATTAAAGGTAGTTGGCGTAGGAGAAGATCTTGCTGAATGGCTTGGCGAAGTCATGGGAGATGATGCTGGCCCTGTAATAGAGGCTATTAAAGAGGAAGAAGGCTGGGATCAGGTAAGGGCAACCGTTGAGGAGATAGTGAAAAGAAAGCTGGATTACAAGGAAGGCCTGCTTCCTCTGTTTAAGGCCTATGCGATAGGCGTTGCAAATGGAAAAATCGCTGTTATGGATCAAAAGGCCAATAGGGCGGACGACACAGAAAAAGGCGGAATTATCTATAACGTGGAGGTTTTGAGTTTTAAATAGTAATATAGTAAACTTATTGTTCATTTTTTCTTATTGGCATGAATCTGTATATGATTAGTTTTATAATAAACTGGATTAGAGATACAGGGCATTCATTTCAATAAGAAGGTATTTGGTGGATTAGTAGGATTGCCTTTTAAGGATAGCTAGGTCTAACACACCTATAAGGCCGTGATCTTTCTTGTAATCTAGGTTGAAATGAGAGGGATCATATGGTATGTTTATGGGCAGGTAATTTGTGTCGCTATTGGAGTACTGGTATATGGTGGTAATGGAGACAAACTACAAAATCGGCGTAAGAAGGCAGGGCAAGGTCAGGGATATCTATGACCTGGGAGATTATCTTCTCCTGGTGGCTACTGATAGGATCTCTGCCTTTGATGTGGTTATGCCTACGCCTATCCCTGATAAGGGGCGTATACTGACAGCGATGAGTAGATTCTGGTTTGAGTTTTTCTCGGGGGATGTACGGCATCATCTCGAGAGTAGTTATGCTCCTGTGATTGTGTGGAGATTTCCTGAATTGAAAGAAGTAGAGGATCAGCTTTCTGGCAGGGTTATGTTGGTTAAAAAATATAGGGTTCTGGAGATCGAGTGTATTGTACGGGGGTATATAACCGGTTCTGGATGGAAGAGCTATAAAGAAACTGGAACGGTGAGCGGTATAAGACTGCCAGAGGGTCTGAAGGAATCCCAGCGCTTAGATGAACCTATATTTACTCCGACGACAAAGGCGAAGGTTGGTCACGATCAAGAAATAAGTTTTGATGATGTCAGAAAAATAGTGGGAGATACATTGGCAGACAAGGTAAGAAGATTGAGTATAAATTTATATTCGAAAGCACGAGACTATGCCGAGAGCAGGGGAATTATTATTGCAGATACCAAGTTTGAATTTGGCGTAGATGAGAATGGCGAATTAGTCCTGGTAGATGAGGTGTTGACCCCTGACTCTTCACGGTTTTGGTATATGGATGACTATGAAGTGGATAGGCCCCAAAAGAGTTTTGATAAGCAGTTCGTAAGGGATTATCTAAATAGTTTGGACTGGGATAAGACCCCTCCTGGTCCGGTATTGCCTGAGGAAATAGTTGAAAATACCCGTCTGAGATACCTAGAGATATTCCAGAGGCTCACCGGAGAGTCTCTACCCGCCTGAGGCGGGTGAGGTTTGTCTCTTTAATGCTGTTCCTTTTTGGTGTATAATTAAAAATCTATATTGAGGTTTACCGTAATATATATTTATGTTGAATATAATGTGGAGGATAAAATGAAGATAGAAAAAGTAAAGATATTCGATACCACTTTGCGAGATGGTGAACAGGCCCCTGGTGCTGCCTTGGATGCGCAGGGCAAACTGGAAATCGCTCATCAGCTTGCTAGGTTAGGAGTGGATATAATAGAGGCAGGTTTTCCTGTCTCTTCTCCTGAGGATTTTCGTTCAGTAAATCTGGTGGCAAGGGAGGTGAAGGGGCCGGTTATCTGTGGACTGTCGCGTTGTGTCAAGAAGGATATAGATGCGGTGAAGGATGCCCTGTCTGTGACAGAAAATCGAAGAATTCACGTATTTATAGCTACCTCGCCCATTCATATGGAATATAAGCTCAAGAAGCGTCCAGATGAGGTGCTGGAGATAGCTGTGGATGCGATAAAATATGCGCGCAGATTCTTTGATGACATACAGTTTTCTCCTGAAGATGCCTCAAGGAGCGAACCTGAATTCTTGTATAGGATAATAGAGGCGGTGATAGATGCTGGTGCAACGACTATAAATATTCCCGATACGGTTGGTTATGCGGTCCCTGAACAGTTCGCAGCCCTGATTAAGGGGATATTTGATAACGTGGCCAATATAGAAAAGGCGGTTATCTCAGTGCATTGCCACAATGATCTGGGGTTGGCAGTGGCAAATTCCCTTGCGGCTGTGAAGGCCGGTGCAAGGCAGATAGAGTGCACGGTCAATGGTATTGGAGAGAGGGCCGGAAATGCGGCAATGGAGGAGTTGGTAATGGCTATGCGTGTGCGCAAGGACTACTTTGGCGTGGATACATCCATAGATTCGCGGGAGATTATGCGCGCAAGCCGTCTAGTAAGCCGTTTGACAGGGTTTGTAGTTGCGCCGAATAAGGCAATAGTCGGCAAAAACGCCTTTAGGCACGAGTCGGGAATACATCAGGATGGAGTGCTTAAGTTCCGTCAGACCTATGAGATTATGTCGCCGGAGGATGTGGGTCTGGATAAAAATGAGCTGGTTCTGGGTAAACATTCGGGTCGTCATGCCTTGGTGGACCGCTTGAAGAGGCTTGGATTTAATCTTTCGGAAGAGGAAGTAAGCAAGGTATTTGAGGAATTTAAGCGGTTGGCGGATAAGAAAAAGGAGGTATTTGACGAAGACCTGGTGGCCCTGGTTGAATCTACTATGCGTGTGGATGTGGAAAAGTGGCAACTTGTTGGAATAGAGGTAAACATCCCAAGGCAAGATGGCAACCCAAGGGCAACGGTTGTGCTTAGCTATGGCGGTAAGGAGTTCTCGGCTAGCTCTGAAGGTGATGGCCCGGTTGATGCCTGTTATAAGGCAGTAGATAAGATAACCAAGTGTCCTGGAAAGCTGTTGAATTACAACATACAGGCCATTACCTCGGGTAAAGATGCCCTTGGAGAGGCCAGCATCACAGTGGACTTTGGTCAGGACAGGGTGATTAATAGCCATGGTTCCAGTACAGATATAGTTGAGGCCAGTGTAAGGGCCTATGTAAATGCGGTAAACAAACTAAATAGAGAAGGGGGCAAATAGACGGAAAATAGAAAAGGAGGTAGATATATTATGGTAGAGAAGCATCAAAAGATACACGAAAAGAGCAAGGGGAAGGAAAAGAAAAATGTAATACGCATAATCGATGTAACCAATCGCGATGGTGTTCAGACATCCAGGATATGTTTGTCCAAGCTTCAAAAGACGATGATAAATCTCTATCTCGATGAGATGGGGATATGGCAAAGCGAATTTGGGTTCCCTTTTACACATCATGAGAGGAATTATCTAAATGCCAATCTGAAACTTGCCAAGATGGGCGTGGTTTCTGATATGCGTCTATCTGGATGGATAAGGGCCATAAAAAGAGATGTGGAGATGGCCAAAAAGTATGTTCCTGATCTTGAATATGTAAATCTGTCTATGTCCACTTCGGATCAGATGATTATCTATAAGTTTCAGGGCAAATTGGACCGGGGTAAGGTTATCTCTAATATGGTAGAGGCGGTTAAGGCCGCAAAACAGATGGGGATAAAGGCACTAGGAGTGAATGCTGAGGATGCCTCAAGGACAGATCTCTCTTATTTAATAGAGTTTGCACTGGCTGCAAAGGAGGCAGGGGCAGACAGACTGCGCTATTGCGACACCCTTGGCTATGATTCTCCATTCAGTATATATGAAAGGGTGTATGAGCTGGCCTCAAAGGTAAAGATTCCCATTGAGATACACTGTCACAATGACCTTGGGATGGTCGTTGCAAATTCTATCTCAGGGGCAAAGGCGGCAATAGATGCAGGTGTAGATGCCTATATAAACACCACAGTTAATGGCATTGGAGAGAGGGCCGGTAATGCTGATCTGGTTTCAACTATATTGGCCCTGAAATATAGCAGCGGAATAGGTGGCAGATACCCGCTTGACGAGAATATAAATCTCCAGATAGCCTGGAGAATTTGTAAATATGCATCTTATGCGTTTGGTATCCCTATACCGATTAATCAGCCGGGTGTGGGAGAAAACGCATTTGCTCATGAGTCGGGTATACACGCCGACGGTGCACTCAAGGATCGTCGTAACTACGAGCTTTACGACTTTGAAGAGTTGGGTAGGGGAACTCCAGAGGTGATCGATACTGGTCGTCAGATTACAGTAGGCGAGTATAGCGGAATAAAGGGCTTTAGGAATGTCTATGAGCGACTGGAGATAAAGTTTAAGGACGAAAAACAGGCCCAGGAGATACTCGAACTGGTTAGATATGCCAATGTTCATAATCAAAAGCCACTTACTGAGGATGAATTAAGATTCATTGCCCGCTATCCAGAGGTGGCCAGAGAGATATTTACGATGCTACCTCCTGAGGTGAAGGGCGGTGGAGTTGAGCTTTATCATCATTGATTGCACAATTACAATAGTTTTGAAATAGAATCGGAGCGTGGCGTAGCTTGGATAGCGCACCTGAATGGGGTTCAGGGGGTCGCCGGTTCAAATCCGGCCGCTCCGATTTTTTGGTTTTTTACAATACTGCAATTCTATTGAAACCTAGAAATAGGTGAGAATTAAAACATAGACCGTATTTTTTGCTATAGCTTTACAATGGAGGGAAGATGGAGCAGGATACGATATTGATATTAGATTTTGGTTCGCAGTATACGCAGTTAATCGCTCGCCGTATTCGAGAGGAACACGTATATTGCGAGATAGTCAGATTTGATATAACTCCGGAAGAGGTCCTTAAAAAAAATGCCAAGGGCCTTGTATTTTCAGGTGGCCCGGCTTCTGTGTATACAGATGCCTCTCCTCTTCCTAATAAAGGCCTGCTTGAAATGGGTATCCCTATTCTTGGGATATGTTATGGATTGCAGGCTATAGTAATGCTCCATGGAGAGGCCGTTGTGCCGGTCAAGCGCAGGGAATATGGCCCATCTATACTAGTTGTGGACGATTTTAGCGATCTGTTTCTTGGTCTGCCTGATTCTTTTAAGGTATGGATGAGCCATTCCGATGCAGTTGATAGCCTGCCAGATGGTTTTGTGGTTCTCGGGCATTCTGATAATTCTCCCTATGCTGCGATTGGAGATCTAAACAGGCACATATATGGGCTCCAATTTCATCCAGAGGTGGTCCATACAGAATACGGCAATCAAATACTGGCAAACTTTATCTTTAATGTCTGTAGGTGTAGGCCTAACTGGACAATGAGGTCTTTTGTTGATGAACAGGTAGAGGCAATAAGAAATAGAGTAGGTGATGATAGGGTGATTTGTGCGTTGAGTGGTGGGGTGGATTCTTCTGTTGTTGCGACATTGGTTCATAAGGCCATCGGAGATAAACTCACCTGCATATTTATAAATAATGGCCTGCTTAGGAAAGGTGAAGCAGAGAAGGTCCAAAGGGTATTCGGCGAGAACATGCATATGAATCTTGTGTATGTTGATGCCAGTGATAGATTTTTGAGCAAACTTGAGGGTGTTACTGATCCGGAAGAAAAGAGGAAGATAATAGGGCACGAATTTATTCGTGTTTTTGAAGACGAGGCGCTCAAGATAAAAGGGGCAAGATTCCTTGCCCAGGGGACATTGTATCCGGATGTTATAGAGTCCGTCTCTGCCTTTGGTGGTCCTTCGGCAAAGATAAAGAGCCATCACAATGTGGGGGGGCTGCCAGAGGATATGAAGTTTGATTTGATAGAGCCGTTGAGGGAATTGTTTAAGGATGAGGTGCGCGTGCTTGGCAAGGAATTAGGTCTGCCAGATGAGATAATCTATAGACAACCATTTCCAGGCCCTGGATTGGCGGTCAGGTGTTTAGGAGAGATAACGAAAGAAAAATTGAACATACTTAGAGAGGCCGACTGGATTGTTGTTGAGGAGATAAAGTCCGCAGGACTTTACAGAGATATATGGCAGTCGTTTGCTGTGCTCCTCCCTTTAAGGACGGTTGGAGTAATGGGTGATGAAAGGACCTATGAATATGTTATTGCTTTAAGGGCAGTGCATAGCGTCGATGGGATGACCGCTGATTGGGTTAGACTTCCCTATGATATCTTGGCCAGGATATCAAACCGCATCATAAATGAGGTCAAAGGGGTAAACAGGGTCGTATACGATATAAGTTCCAAACCCCCCGCTACCATAGAATGGGAATAGGCTAGGTTTTGTTATAAGAATATGCCCAAGGGATTGTTTTACTATCTTGCCAAGAGAGTCGGTTATGCCATAGGGGATTTTGCTCTGATTTCTGAGGGCGACCGCATATTAGTAGGGGTTTCAGGAGGTAAGGATAGCTTTGCTTTATTAGATTTCTTGATGGATAAGCAGCGCAAGAGTCCGGTTAAATTTGACTTGATGGCCTATCATATTGTTGTGGATGATGAGACCGCCTCTATCACGAGGAATTACCTATCCCGGATTGGAGTGGAATTTGTGATTGACAATGAGGCCCTGTCTGGTTTGGATCTCTCTAATACGGACAAAGATAGATGCTTTCTGTGCAGCTGGTATAGGCGCAAGGCCATCTTTTTCGCCGCGCATAATAGAGGCTATAATAAGGTTGCCTTTGGCCATAATATGGACGATGTCGTTCAGACATTTCTTATGAATGTATTTTTTAAAGCGAGTATCTCGACTATGTGTCCCAAACAGATATTCTTTGATGGCCAGATTACGGTTATCCGTCCCCTTGTCTATATAAGGGAAGATGAACTTGTTAGGTTGGCCAAAGAGAGAGGATATCCTAAAACTGGTCTGTGCAGGTGGGCCGATGAGAATAAGCGTGAGCAAATGAAGTACATATTGAGCTGGCTCCAGAGGGAGTCTCCCGGAGCCGATATAGTGAAAAGCGCGTTTTTATCTCTTATGAATGTGAATCCTGACTATCTACCTAGTCGGGTAGGGAATAAGCGCCAATCCTGATATAAATAACTCTAATTTGTTAAGATTCGTATATGTGGTAAAATACATTAAAATTAAATTGTGCGAGATGAAGAATTCTGATGCATAATCTGGTTTGAAACAAGGTCGTTATATAATGGAGAAGAAGAAATTATTGATATATTTAACAGCTGGTTATCCTAATCTGGCGGACAGCTTTTATTTTATGGAGGGTGTTAGCGACCTGGTAGATGGGATAGAGATAGGAATCCCATTTTCTGATCCACTCGCAGACGGACCTACCATACAGATGGCCTCTAGCTATGCCTTATCTAAGGGAATTAGGCTTCAGGATGTCTTTGCACATACTTCTGATCTGAGCTCCAGGATAGATACGCCTTTGTATTATATGACTTATTATAATCTGGTATTCCACAGGGGGGTGGACTGGTTTATAAAAAAGGCCAAAAAGGCAGGAATCTCTGGCCTTATTGTTCCTGACGTACCATTAGAAGAATCAGGGCAGCTGCTGAAGAGGGGTAGAGAATGGGATGTGGATGTGATAATGTTCGTTACGCCCGTAACCAGTGACGAGCGCGCCAGGGCGCTAGCCGATGCCTCTACAGGCTTTCTCTATTATGTCTCTGTTACAGGTGTTACCGGGGAAAGGAGGTCTGTAAATAGAGATGCGTTGTCTCATATAAAGCGTCTGAAGAAGATGGGAATCGGAAAAGAGATATATCTCGGCTTTGGCATTTCCACCCCTGATACCGTAAGGAGTGCTGTTTCTGTTGCAGATGGGGTAATCGTTGGCAGTGCGCTTATAAAAGAGATAGACCCTAGAGGAAATAAACAAGAGAATCTAAAGAAATTGAGGAGAAAGATAAAATGGCTAAGACAGGGGTTATCCTGAAGAAGTTGAAAAATGGACTTAAAGTGGTTTTATACCCTATGCCGAATATGGAGTCTGTCTCGATCGGTATATGGGTCCGTATGGGAGGCAGGTTCGAGAACCAGAGATATAAAGGGATATCGCATTTCCTTGAACATATGGTGTTCAAGGGATCCAGACACTATTCTGGGAGGAAGATAAAAGAGCTTCTAGAAGGCGTGGGTGGAAGTTTAAATGCATTTACTTCTGAAGAGCATACCTGTTATTTGGTAAAACTCCCCGCAAAGCATATTAATAGGGGACTTGATGTGCTTTCGGATATGGTCCTCTGGCCTACCCTTGATGAGGATGAGTTTAATCGTGAGAAACTGGTTATCTTTGAAGAAATACGGATGTATATGGATATCCCTCAATATTATGTCGTTGAGCTGGCCCAGGAGCTGATATGGAGGGGCCATCCATTAGGCAGACCCCTGGCAGGGACAATGGAATCTGTTGGCAGGATAACCAGGGATGTTATGGCAGAGTTTCAGAGAAGATTCTATAGACCCAATAATATCGTTGTCTCCATCGCCGGCAAGGTTGATGAGCGTGTCTTGGATAGAATAGAAGAGATTTTCGATATCGGTGAGAAGGGCAAGAGTCCAAGGGATATACCTTTCTCTAACGTTCAGGACAGGCCCAGATTGAATGTGCATAAAAAACAGACTGAACAAAGCCATCTCTGCCTGGCTATACCGGCTTATTCATACTTAAATCCAAAGAGATATGCGCTGGGGATATTAAATGTAATTACCGGCGGGAATATGTCCAGCCGTCTATTTAATGAAGTAAGGGAAAAAAGAGGATTGGCCTATCACATCTCATCTTCAGTAGCAAAGATGAAGGATACCGGTGCCTTGGTTATAAAGGCAGGTACAGAACATAAGAGCTTGAAGAAGACCTTGGATATCATATATAGGGAGCTAGGGAAGATTGCATCGGGTAGGATTTCTATGGGAGAGTTTAAGAGGGGAAAGGAATTCTTGATAGGACAGATAACCCTGAACCTAGAAGATACGATGGAGAATATGTTGATGCTTGGTGGACGCCTCTTGAATGCAGGTGAGGTAGAGATGCCGGATGAGATAAGGGATAAATTAGAGGCCGTGGAGTTGGAAGATGTGAAGGCAGTTGCAAAGGATATATTACGGCCAGATAGATATAATCTTGCAGTGATTTCTCCTGCTGGTGAGGGATTAGAGAGATTTGGAGATATTTCTGGGTGATAATCGGGGCGTAGCTTAGTTTGGTTTAGAGCGCTGCGTTCGGGACGCAGAGGTCGGAGGTTCAAATCCTCTCGCCCCGATTTTTTTGATTTATAAGGATATAGTGGCTATGCGGGTTGTTATTGTTATTCCTGCAAGATATGACTCTTCTCGTTTTCCAGGGAAGGTGATATATCCTATCCTTGGACGGCCTATGCTATGGTACGTATGGAAGGCAGCGCTCGATTCTGGTGTGCCGAAGGAAGATGTCCTGATTGCGGTAGACGATGAACGGACCGCTAGGGTATGTAGAAATTTCGGTGCAAGTGTGGTTATGACGCCTAAGGATTGTGCCTCGGGTTCTGATAGGGTCGGCTGGGTGGTCAGGGATATGGATGATCTCGAGTATGTAATCAATCTCCAGGCCGATGAGCCGCTCCTTCCTTCAGAACTGGTCTCTGGGTTTATTGATTTCCTCAGGGATAATCGTCCGGAAATGGCCAGTATCTATACGGATCTAATAGGAAAGCCAGAGGATCCCAACATTGTAAAGGTGATAATGGATGAGTCAGGGAATGCCCTTTATTTTTCCCGTTCCCCTATTCCGTTTTATCGAGAGGATCCTTGTCCGGATAAAAGATCGTATTATCAACACATTGGTATATATGCCTATAAGAAGGATTTTCTTCTGGAATTTCTCACCTGGCCCCCGTCCAGATTGGAAAAAACAGAAAGATTGGAACAGTTGAGGGCCCTGGAGAAAGGTGTTAAGATAAAGATGTTTTATACAACGCATAGATTGGTTGGCGTGGACACACCTGAGGATGTAGAAACAGTGGAGGTCTTGATGAAAAAATAGGGGGGTATTAAGTTTTGTAGGGCTTTGCCTGAGTTTAAATAGGATTAGGAGGATTAGTAATGCCGAAGTACATCTTTGTTACTGGCGGGGTGGTGTCAAGTCTGGGGAAGGGAGTTGCCTGTGCGGCGATAGGTAATTTGCTTGAGGCACGTGGACTTAAGGTGGCAATTGTAAAATGCGATCCTTACATCAATGTTGATCCAGGGACAATGAATCCCTATCAACATGGAGAAGTCTATGTTACAGATGATGGGGCTGAGACTGACCTGGATCTGGGACATTATGAGCGGTTTACATCTATGCGCGCGAGTCGTCTAAATAATATCACCACAGGCAAGATATACTACTCTATTATCACTAAAGAACGTAAGGGTGATTATTTAGGTGCAACGGTTCAGGTTATTCCCCATGTCACAGATGAGATTAAGTTCTGGATTAAGCAGGTTGGTAAGGGCAGGCGTCTAGATGTGATTATCGTCGAGATAGGTGGTACGGTTGGCGATATAGAAAGTCTTCCTTTCCTTGAGGCTATAAGGCAGATGCGCCTTGAGATGGGACACCACAATGCAGTTAATATCCACCTTACCTTGGTTCCCTTCATAAAGGCAGCTGGAGAGGTAAAGACCAAGCCCACTCAGCATAGTGTGGGAAAGCTGCGGGAAATAGGAATCCAGCCTGATATCCTGCTTTGCAGAACAGAGAAAAGATTTTCTGCCTCTATCGTTAAAAAGATAGCCCTGTTTTGCAATGTGGAGGAAGATGCGGTAATTCAGGCAATAGACGTAAACGACATATATGAGATTCCCCTTGTGTTTGAAGATCAGGGCCTGGACAAGATTATCCTTGATAAATTGCGCCTGCCGGCCAAGGCAGCTGATTTGAAACACTGGAAAACTAATGTGGTGCTAAAGAGGCGCAATGCAGATAAAGAGGTGAGTATAGCAGTTGTGGGCAAGTATATAGAATTGCAGGATGCCTATAAGTCCATATATGAGGCCTTGGTGCATGGCGGTATAGCCAATGATGCAAGGGTAAATATCTTAAAAATAGATTCAGAGGAATTACTTTCCGATGGAGGCTACAGAAAATTGTCCTCTGCAGATGGAATTTTGGTTCCTGGTGGATTTGGGAAGAGGGGCTTTGAAGGTAAGGTCGAGGCTATACGCTATGCTCGTGAAAATGAACTTCCGTTTTTGGGAATATGTTTGGGGATGCAGGCTGCGGTTGTAGAATTTGCTAGGAATGTCGCTGGTATGAAGGGGGCTAACTCTACAGAATTTGAACCTGAGACAAAATATCCTGTGATTAGTCTTTTGGAAGAGCAGAAAGGGATAAAGGAATTGGGCGGTACGATGAGGCTTGGGGCATATCCCTGTAAGATAAAAAAAGGCTCTTTGGCCCATAAGGTTTATAAAAAGGATGAAATCAGAGAGCGCCATAGACATAGATATGAATTTAATAATAAGTACAGGGAAAAACTAATTTCCTCTGGGCTTGTGATTTCTGGTATATATCCAGATAAGGATCTGGTAGAGATCATAGAAATAGAAGGCCATCCGTATTTTATAGCCGTACAGTTTCATCCAGAGTTTAAGTCTAAACCCGATAATGCACATCCTCTTTTTAAGGGACTCATACGGGCGACTTTGAAGGCAAGGAAATGAAAGAATCTTCTATCAAAATAGGTGTTGTGGGTGTTGGAAAGCTTGGGGAGGTCCACGCAAGGATATGCTCTGAACTCGATAATGCCAGCTTTGTAGGGGTATTTGATACCAATATAGATAAGGCAATAGAAGTGGCCAGACGATTTGGCGTAAAGGCTTTCCCAACATTAGATTCTCTTCTCGATAGTGTGGATGCGGTTAACATTGTTGTCCCTACGCAGTTTCATTATTCAGTCGCTAGATCTGCTATAATGAAGGGAAGGCATTGCCTAATAGAGAAGCCATTCACGGGTAACTTGCGTCTTGCCAAGAACTTATTCCGTATGGCTAAGAAAAAGGGAATTGTCCTGCAGGTCGGGCATGTTGAGCGTTTTAATTCGGCAATGCAGGTTTTGAGAGAGATGGTTCCTGATGCACCAGTATTTGTAGAATGTCACAGGCTCAGCCCTTTTCCGAATAGGGCTACGGACGTAAGTGTGGTTATGGACCTGATGATACACGATATAGATATATGCCTGTGGTTTATCCCTCATAAAGTAAAGTCTGTTGAGGCAGTTGGTTCTGCTGTTATAACTAAAAAAGATGATATTGCCAATGCCAGGATAAAGTTTAAAAACGGCAGTATATGTGATATTACGGCCAGCAGGGTAAGTGATGAGACTATGAGGAAGATTCGAATGTTTTTTCCAGGGGCCTATGTGTCTATTGATTATCTTAATCAGGAAATAGAATTATTTTTGATAAATAAAGGTTCTATTGAGAAAAAAGCGATTTTGCCAGATAAATCAGAACCATTGAGGGAAGAGATCATTTCCTTTATCAATTCGATATACACTGGTTCCAGTCCTATTGTAAGTGGTATCGATGGTCTTTCTGCACTTGAGGTCGCAGAGCGAGTTAACAGGTCTATCCAGAGGACAAAGGCCTATATTTACAGGAAAAGGTATGCCAAAAATATTCGTTCTCTCAGGTGAGGTCTCTGGTGATATCTACGCTGGAAGGCTTATCAGTGAATTAAAACGCCTTTCCCCTGATAGTGAAATTTATGCCATGGGGGGCAACTACTCCTATTTGGCTGGGGCAAAGGTACTGGCCGATCCTACAGGGATTGCCGTAGTTGGACTGGTCGAGGTAGTTAAACATCTAAAAGAATTTAGGTTTATTTACAATACTATTAAAAATCATATACTTGAGCTACGCCCGGATACTATAGTGTTCATTGATTATCCAGGATTTAACCTGAGACTGGCAAAGGACCTTAGAAAGAGGCTCCCAAATACAAAATTTGTCTATTATATTGCACCTCAGGTATGGGCCTGGGGCAGGGGACGCATTTCATTGATGCGGAAGGTGGTGGATAAATTGTTTGTGATTTTTCCATTTGAGGAAGAATTTTTTCGGCAGAATGGCATTGAGGCACAATTTGTCGGCCATCCACTTGCTGAGGTAATTAAGGAGAGAAAGATTGATAGGGCCTTTCTAGATAAGTACCATATACCAAGAGGCAAGCCATTGATTCTTCTCCTACCAGGATCTAGACGTCAAGAAATAGCTCGGCATTTGCCTGTTATGCTTAAATCGGTTGATAAGTTGAAGGATGAATTTTCCTTTTGTATAAATAGGGCAGGACCTATTCCTGAGTATCTCTACAAGCAGTATATTTTGGATTATAATATCCCGCTAATACCGCCCGATGATCATAGTTCCTCTTTTTATTTTTCAGAACTGGCTTGGGTTGCTTCTGGTACAGCGGTTGTTGAAACGATGTTTCACAACAAACCTATGATCGTAATTTATAAGATCTCTCCTCTTACTTATCTATTAGGCAGGTGGCTTGTGCGTATCAAGTATGTGTCGATGGTAAACATACTGGCCGACAGGCAATTAGTTCCAGAACTAATACAGTCTAAGTTTAGTGCCGCGAATTTGATAGATTGGACTACGAAGATTAGTTCAGATGATTCGTATCGTTCTCGCATGCTTTCTGGGCTAAGGCACATTAAAGATAGTCTTACGGTATATAGTCCGAGTCAGATAGTGGCAAAGTCAATTCTTTCTTGAAAATGTGTTTGTTTTTAGTCCTTAACCAGAATTTATTGTTATGCTAAAATAAATTATCATTTAATAATAAGATTTATATAGGGGGCGGTAGCGAGTTTGGGGGGTTATGAATATTGATGCTGTATACATAGATGATCTTACCGGTGTCCTTAATAGAAGATATCTTTATGAACATCTTCAAGATGAGATAGAATTTGTAGAAAGACATGGCAAATCCCTTTGGATGGCCATTATAGATATAGATAATTTTAAAGCGATAAACGATACCTATGGCCATCTTGAAGGAGACAATATCCTCCGCGAAGTAGCGTCCATCTTCAGACGTAGCATTCGTATGTCAGATAAGGTTATTAGATTTGGTGGAGATGAATTTATTCTCTTACTGATAGACGGAGGATTGGTCTCAGCCCTAACTGTATTAAAACGTATCCGTGAAAATGTTAGTCGTCAAAGGTTTTCTACAGGCATTGCTGGAATGACAATAGAGGTAACAATTAGTATAGGACTTGCAGGTTATCCTGAAGATACTACAGATGTAAATAAACTGCTGAATCTTGCTGACGAAGCACTATATATTGCCAAAAGCAGGGGGAAATCCGGTATTGCACTTGTATCGGATATCCCAATTCAGACGTTATTACATAGAGATATTCTGGAATTATTTCCATTGAGAGAATTTGTATGTCGTGAAAAAGAAATCTCTGCTTTAAAAAATTTCCTATCTGATCGCGAACAAAATATATTGGTTATTTCTGGCCAGTTTGGAGTTGGTAAGAGTCGATTTTTACAAGAGGCAGAAGTGGTCTCTTCCATGCATGGTTTTATCCCATTCTATACAGCTACTTATGGGAAGGAACCTCCTATTTTGTATGATTTATGGCAGCATTTTGAAAGTAAATATCTCGATATATATCCGGATTTGCTTGAGGTTTTTTCTGTAAATATATTAGATGAAGTAAAGCAATATAGAAAAGGAGAGATGGATTCAAAGCGTGTTATCCTTTCTATTGAGCAGCTAATTAGAAAAGTTGTATCTCAATATAATATAGTATTTTTATTAGATGACTTGATTTATGTAGATGAAGAAACGTTGTGGACTATTGTTAGATTGGTATCTAATTATAGAGGAAAGATAAAAGTCGTTTTTAGCCTTGATTCTGATTTCAATTCTTCTCAAATTGATTCACTCTTTTCGATATTTGAGGAAAGGTTTATCTTTGAAAAATTGACGATACCTGTATTTACGTTGGAAGAAATAGAAAAGTATGTAAAAACAGTATTTTCTAATCCTGTTGTCTCTCCAGGAATATATGAGATTTTTTATTCTGTTACACATGGAAATCTTATGTTTTTGGAAGAACTATTAAAATTTTTGATCTCTATGAAAAGTATCTATAGAGTACATCATAAGTGGATATTTAAATCTCCTAAAGATATCAGTTCTCTTATAGAGGGTTTAAGCTTTGAATCCATAGTGATAGAAAGGATAAAGAATTTAGATGGCCTTATAAAGGAAGAGATGTTTAAATTACATAAAGAAGGCAAAAATATATCGCAAATATGGAAAGTAGATTTGGGCGTAGTGAAGAAAGGGTATCTTTTGGACCTGGTTAAGACCCTTCAGCGTAGCTATCTTCTTAAAGACAGGACGTTTTATATAGAGGATTTCCCTAACGTTGCAGTAAAGGAGATATTTGATATTATTTCTTCTCTGGATGAAAGCATGGCATTTAACGAAGGACTTTCTGAAACCTCTTTGGATGGCTCTTTTACTTTGCATGCTGAAATGACTTCCGTTTTAAAAGGGGTAGATAATATAGACCGCCTCTCGATGACTCCTTTGTTGAAAAACAATATTTCAAATTTTTTGAGCTGTTATACAGAGGCTTTGAAACTTACGAATCTGGCTGATATGAAGTCTGTGTTGCCTGGAATAGTTCCACGTTGTTTTTCTTCTCTTCTAAATTTGTGGAAAGACATCGGAGTAGTACATTTCAGTATAAGGAAAAATAAACTTTTAATAAATGGTAATGGTGCATCTTATTTGCATGCAGATGTCGCCGCATCTATGGCGGAGTTTTTAAAATTAATAGGTACTGAAGACCTATATCTTATGCCCAATCTCATTCAAGAAGATATTTTGTATTTAATCTGGTTAAATTTCTTTTCTGCGACTGATAGTGATTCATATAGTTATATGTCTCCATATGTGTTTTATGATGTCAATGGCTTTATTTATAGAAATCTGATTGTGGAATTTATGGAGAGTTTTAAAGTAAATACACTTCCTCAAAGTATGGATAATTGGTTGGATCTTTCGATGGCACTGTATAATATATTCTTGATTCTCGTACAATCCGAAGACAGTGGCGATAAATTGACAAAGTTAAGAGGTGTTTTAGAAAGTTACCCGATCTTTTATAGAATGTGGCTTTGGGCACTCTTTGTTAACTATAAAAATTGGGGTATATCTTCAAAGACCAAACAGTTTATCTTAACAATTCAGGGTAAATATACGGCTATGCAGTTGTCGATTCTCTATCAACATAAAAAGGTATCTTTCCAATTTGTAAAGAGGATATATGATCTCTATATGGATGCTATGGATGGAGATTTTGTTAAGGGTTTAGATGCAAATTTACTGAAAATATTGGATGATTTTGAAGGGATAAAAGGTGAGCATAGAAGTCTTAAAAAGATTCTTAGTCTATCAGATCTTGATAGGTGGGGGGAAGTGATAATAGAGGATATCAGAACTTTTGTAAGTGATAGCGATACCAAAGTTCAGGATAATATGCTGAACTTGTTGATAGATTCGTTGGAAATGAGCCTCTCAGATATGGATCTGAGCTTTATAGTTATAAGTGCTGTGCCGGACCTTATTTCGGCCCTTTATGAGAAGGGATATAGCGAGCTTGCACGAAAGATGTGGAAGGGCTTAATAAACGCTATGATGAAATACGATAAAGTTATTCCCCGACATATGCTTTTAAACTTAAAATTAAGTTTGGCTGTTATATTGCGAAAGGAAAAAGAACATAAAATGTTGTACTCCATGCTTAAACTCTTGGATGGGATAAATTATATTGCAAGGAAAAAGCTCCTTTCAGATGCAGAAATTCTAGCCCAAGTTATTTCCCTTATTGATAGCTTTTTTGATATGCTCTCAGAGGATCAGAAAGAACTGGAGCCAATTGTTAAGATTATATTTTATATAGGTCGCTCTCCTATGAGACTGTTTATAAAGAGATTGGTTGTTTCGGAAGACATTAGTTCTTTTGGATATTTCGATTTATTTTGGGCTAGAAGGCTTGTGGGGGAGAATATCCCTGAGGAAATTAGAGAAGAGATTGTGGATTATCTGACAATATATTTAAATAATAAATTGTGGTATGTCGTAAGAAATGCTATTGAACTACTCTCTTATATTCTGAAACCATCTGAAATAGGTATTTTGCGGCCCTTGATATATCATGAAAACGATAGGGTAAGGAAGAGATTGCTGTTTATCCTATCCAGGCTTAAGACAAAAGAGGCGGATAATATGCTTTTAGATATGCTAAAGGCTTCTTCTGATTTTGAGATAAAAGAGAAAATATATAGG
>WGAY01000045.1 GCA_015494585.1 Candidatus Omnitrophota bacterium
TAACGATAGGGATAGAAAAGGTAATCGCCGAGAGGCGCGCGAAATTCAGGTGAAACCACTGCGCCAGGCCCCTGCCAAACCACTCATCATTGGATAAGGTAACTATAGCAGAAGGCCTGGCGTCCAACTGGCGTAGGTATTTACGGATTAAATAAATAAAGGAATCCTCATAGCATATAAGCGGCATTATATCTCTGCCCGATACCTCAAATATGACAGGTCCGTTCCCTTTCGCAAATTCACTACTAGGAAGGATATCTAAATACCTGTACAAAATATCTCCCAGCAACCACTTCGCTGGTGCATATTCTCCGAAAGGAACAAGTTTATTTTTAAAGTAAGTTTCTATATGATCATTGAAAAATACCGCAGCATTATAGTAGTGACCACGGTAATAGGTATTGGCGCCAAGGATTACAGTATCTGCTTTCGCTGCCCTCTTGAGCCTTTCTATCCATTGGGAAAGCCTGCCCCCTGGCCAACTAAATATGGCCATTGTCTCCGGCAAAACAATCGCATCCAGACGATAATCATTGGCACTGACTAGTTCAAGATAATTCTCCCAAATTGAATCACCCTGAGAGGTATCTATCTTATCCAGGTGAGAAATACCGGGCTGGATTACCCCAATAAAGATGCCACTATTACCCTCATTAAGCATAGAATAACGGTGCAAGAATAGGCCAAATCCCAGGAGAAAATTTAAGGCCAGAAAGATCAAGACCCCTTTTACTCCTCTTTTTTTAGGAGAAAATACACTGTAAATAAGAAATAAGCCCAGGACTGCCAGAAAGCTCAGATAGTAGGGCCCGAACAAACTTGAAAGCATATTCAAGGGATAAAGCATCCCCAGAAAACCATACAGGTCTGCCCAGGTCACCCCTCCGAATAATCTGTCTTTAACAAATTCGCCTATAACCATCAAGACCGCAGCCAAAAGAGAAACAGATAGAAGGTCTCCTGTTTTTCTATAAAAGAACCTCGACGGAACTATAACAACCAGAGTAAAAAAGATTGCACAGGTAAAGGACAACAGGACAACAGACAACAAGGAGACCTCTGAAAGGAAACTAAACCAGAAACAATACCAGGCCCAGAGTAAAAAAAACACCTTCACCTTACAGAGACTTGATTTGCAGATAATGTAAAGGTTACATCTACCTGCGGATTATTCACAGACACATCCTCATCTGGGAAATACCTGCAGATTAGATGCACAGAAACCATAAAAAAATTACCACAGGCAAAACCAGAAGGAACCGGATTGACCTCTATTAAGCGCACCTTATCTGAAACAAGCATACAGCTAGTCCCTTCACATCTACTCAAGCGGTGGTTAGAAAACCGATAATCCACCCATACATCCCCATCATCTGGCCTAAAATTATCATTGCTGTCCTTGCGGAAGGAAAGAATACCATCTGTAGGACAGGGATGCTCTCCACACTCTGCCACCCCACATACAGAAATGCCAGGATTAATTCTCGAACCAATGGCCTCATAGCTGATATCCTTATCCAGCTGGCTCATTATCATCACCACTTCCTGGCGCACCTCTTCGAGTCTTCCCTCGCTGGCCAAGCTCTTGGTCAGAAAAAACCACATATAGCCGATCACGGCAAAGACCAGGCCAGATATACTACCGGCCAGTATTAGCTCACTAAGAGTAAAGCCCCTTTTCCCCATCATAACCAGATCTATTCAAAGTTAATAAAGACCATTATTGGTTCGAGCTGCGTATAAATGCCATCCCCATCCAGATCCACCCTGGTCCTCACCAGACTAAAACCCGCTGGGGCAGCTGTATTGCCTATATCCGGCCAATTCCCTGTCGCAGCGACCAGGGAAAGCTTGAGATTTTCCCGCACGGCATCAGATTCAGCAGAAACCAATTGTTCTATATTTCGGATGGGTAGTTTGGAACGATATTTCTTGGTAGATATGACCACTGAAGAGATACCCAGAAAGATAGAGGCAAGAATGACCACAGAAACGATTATCTCAAATAGACTCAAGCCCCCTCTACCAGTCATAGCAAAAATCCCCAGAACAGGTAATGGTACCCGCGGCATCTATGTTAAATGTCCTTTGTCGGCTGGTCAGGGTGCGCTGGGCACTGGCCACGAAGTTAACAGGTGGACCAACTTGTTTGGTCGTAGAAAAACGCCAATTCTCAGACTCTATTGCCAGGTCCAGTTTTGAATTAAGATCCTCGGTAGTTGCCGCAGTCACATAATTTTCGTATTCCAAATAATACATACGCTGGGCAGTCCTTATAAGACGCAAGGCAGCCACAGCCTCCTTATTCTTGGACTCCTCAATCGCCTTGGTAAACATAGGAACGGCCATAGCTGCCAGGACACCAAGTATGACAATTACTGCTACAAGCTCAACTAACGTAAATCCCCGCCGCATTAGCTTAAGAACTAAAACCAGTTTTCAATCTCACTCGGACAGTTACTAGCACAAGCCACGCCGCCAGCCACATTTATTTTCAAGGTATAGCTGCCAAAGGTGGCCTGACTACCGTTCCTGGTAGCCTGACCTATATCTGAACTTGGGGCTCCGGTATTAGCAGCTAATGCTGAAAAATTAAAGAACTTACCTCCTGATGGGACTTCTATATCCAGATCGTTTAGGCTATTGGTGAACTTCGCCTGTTCTGCGTAATACCTTAACTGGGCGCTCCTTATCATCCCAAGTATTTTCCTTGCCTCAGCTATCCTGGCCCTCTCTACGGTCTTAAAGTATGTTGGCGCGGCCAGTGATGCCAGGATTGCAATTATAACGATTACCATTATAAGCTCTAGTAAGGTAAAACCTCGTCTCTTTTGCATTTCCCCCTCCTTTTGTTAGGATAACTCTTGCTTAAATATAAAGCCCACATATATAAGCAAACCAAACTACACTCCGTAGTATACCATAAATATTATCTGGCGCCAAGGGTGGCAATCTTAAATATCGGCAGGAATATCGAGGCCACTAGCACACCTATTACCCCTGCCATTACCACCAGCATAATCGGCTCAAACATACTGGTAAACTTTATCAACATCGTATCCATCTCTTCTTCGTAGTACCTCGCAATCTTATTGAGCATCTGTGAAAGATCCCCTACCTCTTCGCCTACAGAGATCATCTGTACAAGAATAGAATCAAAGAAATCCATGGGCTCCATTGCCATTGCCAGGGGGATCCCTTCCCTCACCCGCTCTTTCACCATATTTAAATATCCGGCCGCAATCTGGTTCTTCATACTATCTGCTGTAATCTCCAGGGCCGTCAGTATTGGCACACCACTCTCGGCCAAGATAGCAAGATTGGCAGAGATAGATTCCATCATAACCATTTTCGAGAAGTTTTTCAGTAAAGGAACCTTAAGGACAAAGATATCCCAGATGGCCTTCCCAATGGCGGTATTAATGAAGATCCTAAATAAAATAGCGAAGACTATAACGGAAATAATTATCAGGATAAAATGGGCCTGGAGAAATTTACTAAAGCCAAGAACTGTCTTGGTCAGTCCAGGGATCTCTTGGCCAAATCCTTCGAAGAGTTTCTCAAATTTAGGGATAATGAAGACACTTAGGAAGATCACTGCCGCAATGGTCATTATTAACAAAATAGCAGGGTATACCATTGCGCTCTGGATTTTTTTCATAAAGGAGGACTGTCTTTCCAGGTGATCTCCCAATCTTTTGAGCACAAAACCAAGTTGGCCAGTCGTCTCTCCTGTCCTTACTATATTGACCCAGAGTTTATCAAAGACATCTGGATGTTTGCTCATAGCCCTCTCCAGAGACCAACCAGATGAGACCAAATCCCTCAATGAAGATACACAATTCCTCAATTTGATGCTACTGGTCTCATCCCTTATTACATCCAAGACCCTTAAGAGAGGGACACCTGCATCCAGCATAACAGACATCTGCCTTGCAAAAAAAAGATAATCATCTAGGGTAATTTTGGTATGAAGACGGCGTTTCTTCTTAGCGGCCTTCTTCTTTCTATATGGAGCTACCGAAATAGGAACCAGTCCCTTGGATTCCAGAAAATCCAGGACCTCTTCTTCACTAGCTGCACGGTAGATACCCTCCACCTTTTTCTGTGCACTATTGACTGCAACATACTGATATAATTGCATAATTAACTAAGTCCTTTTACCAGGTAGCAGATACAGCCTCTTCTATCGAGGTTATTCCTTCTCTTACCCTATCAATAGCAGCCTGCCACAAAGTATTCATCCCCCTTTTTTGTGCCTCAAGACTAATTTGTTGGGAATCTGCCCCTTTGGCAATAAGGCTACGAATAAAATCGTCCACAAAGAGGACCTCATGTATTGCAATCCTACCTTTATAGCCGCTATAGTTGCAGTCATCACATCCCTTGGCTGCATATGCCAACTCTATCCCTTCCTTGATCAACAGATCATCAAATTTACCTGCTCCACTTTTGGGTTCAAAAGGGATCTTGCATTTCGGACACAACACCTTAACAAGTCTCTGGGCAACTACAACCAAAAGGGAGGGCATCAACAAAAAGGGCTCTACCCCCATATCTATAAGGCGAGTAATCGCAGACGGTGCATCGTTCGTATGTAACGTGCTCAAAACAAGGTGTCCAGTTAAGGCCGCCCGCACACAGATCTCAGCCGTTTCTAGGTCCCTGACCTCTCCAACCATTATTATGTCTGGATCCTGGCGGAGAAAAGACCTCAATACACTGGCAAAGGTTAGGCCTATACTTGGTTTTATTGAGACCTGATTTATCCCTTCCAGCTGGTATTCAACGGGATCCTCTACGGTCATAATATTTTTATGGATCGTATTTATTTCATTTAATGCAGCATATAAAGTAGTAGTTTTTCCACTGCCTGTTGGACCGGTAAGCAAAACAAGACCATAAGGACTGTGAATACCCTTTCGAAAAAGCTCAAGGTCTTTTGTTTTAAAACCCAATCTGGAAAGATCCAAGGGAACCCTAGATTTATCCAAAATCCTCAAAACAACCTTCTCCCCCCAGATAGTAGGTACAGTTGAAACCCTTATATCGATAATCCTGCCATCAACCCTCATACTCATTGCCCCATCCTGGGGGAGGCGTTTCTCAGCAATATCCAGATGTGACATTATCTTTATCCTGGAAACAATGGGCGGATGTAGTTTTTTAGGTGGTGGTGGAGTCTCATATAAAACACCGTCTATCCTATACCTGACCAATAATCTATCCCTCTGGGGTTCTATATGGATATCACTTGCCCCTTGTTTTACGGCCTGGCGGATCAATAGGTCTACCAGGTGCACTACAGGTGCATCGTCAACGTCTACATCATAATCCATCTCTCTATCCGACTGCGCCTGACCGGCAGTATAATCTTCTCCTTCAACCTCAATATTATCTATAGCCGACTGCAATATCTCAGATCCCTTGTAAAAGGCATCTATTGCCTTTTTGATATCCTCAGAGGTCGAAACAGCCCGCTGAACCTGACACTTTGATATCTTAGACACATATTCTATTGCCCAGATATCCAGGGGATCAGCCATCGCACAGGTCAGGACATTGCCTTGCTTGCTAATAGGAAAGATCATATACTTTAAGGCCACTTCATATGGGATTAATCCTTCGAGACCCTGATCCTTTTGCATTCGAAGCATTCCAGATTCCCAAGAAAAATAGGGTATCCCAAGCTTTTTGGAAAGCGATATGGCTATATCTTCTTCGGTCACATACCCAAGATCTAGGAGTATCTGTCCCAGGGTACGGCTGTCGTCTTTCTGTTTCTCAAGGGCCTCCTGAAGCTGCTCTTGCGTAATAATCCCTTCCTGTAATAAAACATCGCCCAATCTCATAACTACCCTTTAATCACAGTCCCAGAGCCTTTTTCATTGCCGAAATCCTTTCATCCTCCTCAGAAGGGGATAGACTTTTAATACCTTCATCGCCAGGATGGTCCAGTATGTGGGGTGTCAAAAATACCAACAACTCCCGCTCACTCTTTTCGTTGTCCTTGCTACTAAACAAACCCTTCAATATATCTCCCAAACCCGGGACCTTTTTCTTTATATCGTTTTCATATTTCTTTATCAACCCCCCAAGGACAATAGTATGGCCGTCTAATACCCTTACTACAGACCTAACCCCTCTTTCTTCGGGATCCCTAAAAGAATTCTGCAGGCCAGAAACCTTTGAGGGTTTTGTCTCGACTAATTTAGGGATAACCACCATTGTAACCTCTCGAGTCTTCATATTCACACTAGGAGTCACCTCCAAATACAATCCGGTATTATACCTCTCCGGCTCCTCACTGGTTAGATTACCATTATCATTATAATGCCTCACAATCCCTATTACCTCATTAGTAAGGATATCTATCTTCGCGGTCTCGCCATTCAAGGTAAATATTTTTGGCCTAGCCAGATATTTGGCATCCGTTTTGGTAGTCAAAAAATTCAAAAGCCATCCACCAAAACTAAAACTGGAATAACTCCCACTCCTAGAGGCTCCTGGCCAGAATGCCCTATCTCGCCCCAAAAATGGAAACTTCGTAGTCCTAGACATTGCGGTCAGTCCCATAAGATTTTCAGGCCACTCTATCCCTAAACTATCTACCACTGATCTAGAGACATCTAGCATATCTACCTGTATCATTATCTGTGGAACCGGTTTGTCTAAATTCCGAATAAGTGTTTCGATATTCTTCATATTAGACCCAAGATCTGTAACAATTATAGAATTGGTCCTTGGGTCACAAACTGCCCGGCCCTGCTCTGTCAATACTGCCTCAAGGGCATTAAATAATCCTTCACCAGAAAGGCCACCTGTGGCATTTCCAGCATCACCTGTGTCTACCTCTCCACTGGTTAATGATGTATTCTTCTTTGCCTTTTCGACTATTCTGGAACCAGGGACAACGGCATATTCTAGATGAAAAACCTTTGTCTCTAATCTATCCTCTTTTTTCTTCCTCTTCTTTATAATAAGCATATCAGTGCCCTTGTCATATTCACAGGTATAATTGTAGAGTTTCAGCAGCAACTTCATAACATCTAAGACCTCAACTCCCTTCACATAAAGGGTAATAGGGTCATTAGCAATTTCCTTCTCCGCAATAAAGCTAAGCCCTGTCTGAAGAGAAATCGCTTTCAATACCCGAGACAAAGGGACAGAGGTCACATCTAGAGAAATATCTTTTACTGTAGTCTGCTTAACAAACTCATTCAACTCATCGTAATTAATCTCTTCTGCTAATAAAATCGGTGATAGCGAAACAAAAATAAATAATCCCAAAAAGGACAATACCCTTTTCATCCCTTACCCCCCATTATTCGTCATCTGTAATATAATATTTCCACACATTCTCCCCGCAACTCACAATGACCTCTCTGCCCACCAATTGTGAAATTTTACATTCTTTATTGATGTAATCTCCTATACGATAAAAATGCGTTCCGGAAATAATCACACCCGTCCCTGTCCTATCCCAAACAATACCATCTATTCTAAAGGAAGGTGGTTCTACATGGTTCTTGGTAAGGAGCAGCTTACTTTTCTGTGCATTATATATATTCCCTTCTTTCTTCTTAGGAACAAATTCATGCTTTTTAGACGTCTCTTCACTCTTGTGCTTAACCTTGCCAGCCTTTGTCCCTCCTAATTCCCAAGGTGCAGTAAAGGGATCTTCGTAGGAGAAAAGTAAGGCAGAAGAAAATAAAAGAACCGAAAAGAATAAACCAGACAACAATACCTTATTCCCCGTAGTCATATTAACTCCCAACCTGTATTAGACATAAATCAACACCTATGGAATAAGTTACACGACCATTAGTTCCCCTTCTCTTATCATTTATACGCAAATTCTGTATATAGATAAAACCCCCTCTATTTTCGACTGCCTTCACAAAAGAAACCAAATTACTGTAGCTGCCTGAGACCTGCAAGGAGATACACTCTCTCTGCAGGCCATACAAAAGCGGCTCTTTTCTAGGTACAACAGAAATAACCCTAAGGCCACTGGCCTTTGCAACCGAATACATGTCTTCCTTGAACGAATGGATCTCTTTTTTTATAGAAAACTTCTTTCGCGTTTCCTGCCACTTTCTATAAATACTAGAAAGGTCTTCTAAACCTTGTCTCTTTGCCCCTATCTCTTTTATCTTTTTGGCCATATAAGAGGCCTTCGCAGAATACTCTGATCCTTTAATCCATAAAAATACAATCAACAGGAAAAATACTAAGACCAATATTAGCTTCTCTTTTGTTTCCATATCAATTACACCTCAATGAAAACAAGAGAAAATCTTTATCGTCTTCAAATCTTTCCCTTCTAAAATAGGCCAGATCTATTTTAGAGAAATAGTCTTTTAACTTGTATTGCAATCTCTTAATCAGGCTATCTAACATCTTAACTTCCTCTTCTTCATCACTAAGATATACTCCGCCTGTAATGGAGAGAGAATATTGCCCTGTATTGAGGTCAAAAGACAGGTTAAAAGGCAGATTCAACCATATCCCATGTCTAAATTCCTGCTTTATTGTCTCCAAGAGGTAATATAATTTTTTTCTATTGCTCATCAATTTCTGATAATAACCCATCTCCAACTGCAGTCGCGCCTTTTTTCTCTTAATCTCTTCGCCTGATATGCGCCCTGGATCTTGGAAGACATCCTTTGGCAAAGTTACAATCTTTCTCCTGTACTCTCTATCATTCCTCTTAAAGGCCTGATATGTCAAAAATGCCCTGCTACCTGCAATAATCAGCAATAATGCCAAAACAGCATAAACAATCTTTAAAGGGACTTTCTCCATCAATGCCTCAGCATCAAGCGTTGGCATAACAAAAGCAGAAATCTCTCTCTCTTTCTTCTGTTGCTTCACAGGCAAAGCAGATGGAGCGATCAGATAATTCGAATAAGATTTTGCCAGAAAGGCTGCACCTATGGCCATATACAAAACTAAATCAGCTGTCAAAGCTGGAACATCTAGATACTCCTCTATCTGCTCCTGCAATTCTTCTATACCAACGACAATATAATTGGTTATATCCCCTGTTTGAACGCCTTCATCCAACAAATATAACGGAACATTCTCCAAGTCCGTAACCTTGAACTGCTTTTTGTAATACTCCATAAACATATCTATCTCCTCAGACAAGGAGACAGGATTTGTAGGTAATTCTTTTATCAAGATATTGCTATTCTCATCAGCAAGGGTCAAGACTAAGGCATCCTCGGCCCTGTATATGAAAGAAAAAATAGCCTTTTCTGACCGCAATAGCTTTATCAATTGATAAAAAACAAAATCTCTTGGGACAATAAGCAACTCTTTCAGCAAAGCATCCCCTATAAAATCTTTCACATAATCCTTAACAACCGCATAAAAGATTATATCCAACCCTGAGGCTGACTTATTCGCAACCGCATAGGAAAAATAAAGATCTGAGAGTTTATATGGCAAGGTCTTTCTAACACTCAATATCACAGCAGAAGAAAGCTCTTTCTTTGTAACCTTAGGCATAGAAAATCTTCTCAGCAATAAATAACGCTCAGGTGTTATCCAAAGAATTTTTGAGTAGGAGAATTTATATTCTCTGCATACTGAATCGATATGGCGATTAATGTCTGTTTTCAAGGAAAGGGGTGCAATCTGTTTTTTCCAACTAAAAGAGAGTTTAAGTTTTTTGTTTTTAGCGAAAGAGATTCCATAAAGATATAATACCTGGGCCTTTTCATCCCAGAACACACATAAATAGGAATCCTTTGTCAGGAAAGGAACCCCTTCCAAAAACTGTTTCATCTTTAGAATATACCCCCCAACTTAATACTATTGTATAGGCAGAGATATGCTGTGTCAAATCAAAACGGAGAGGGCGGGATTCGAACCCGCGGACCACCTTGCGGCAGTCAACTGCTTAGCAGGCAGCTGCTTTCAACCACTCAGCCACCTCTCCATATCCTTCAAAATACGCCTTTTTTTAAAAAAATCTCTAAGCAAAGACGCACTAGCCTGCCTCATCAAGCCCTTCAAGACCTCTACCTGCGCCTTTCTACCAAGACGAGACAGCACCTCATCCTTGGAGCATATGCCCCCAAACTCTGGCTCCTCCAAAGCAAAGACAAGCCTCTCAATTCGAGATAGCCCAATCGCTCCAGCACACATTATACACGGCTCAAGCGTAACATACAAGCAGCAATCTCGCAGAAACTGATCCTTAAGGGCCGCTGTCGCTTGGCTTATAGCTATCATCTCTGCGTGGGCCGTAGGGTCTCTTAGCATCTTCATCTGATTATGCGCCTTCCCAATAACCCTGTCATCGCAAACAACCACCGCTCCTACAGGTACCTCATCCTCTTCAAAGGCCTTCTTTGCTTCTTCTATCGCCAGAGACATAAAATAGCTATCTTTATCCAGATCCATCCCCCACACTCCATAAGCATCAACCAGCAGACAATTCAAGGGAGATATTCTGCTCCCCCACCAGATCTTCAACATCCTCTAGAAACTGTTTAGAAGGATTGACAAATAAATTCTGATCTGGACATATCGTTGCGTAGCTGGTTCTATGCTTTATCGTCAAAAACAATGGTACCTGACCAGGATAAAACCGCAGTCTTTCTTTCAACAATCTCATAGAATGTTTATCAAGCCTACTGATATCGACCTTTACTGATTTTACTACCGCGTCTAATTCATCCATATCCCATATTGTATCTACAATAAATTTTATATCATTATCTCCCACATCTATCTTGCCAGAAAAAATCAAGACCTTATTCTCATCTATCAAGTCCTGGTATTGTCTATATACACTGGGAAAACATATTGCCTCTATCTCTCCACTAAGGTCTTCAATACTGACAAAGGCCATTTTCTCTGTTTTATCCTTTATCAATTTCACAGTAACCTTTGAAACCACTCCTGCCACTATTACCTGGTTGCCACTCTCTTGCCTATTGAGAGAAGCGATCTCTCTGCTCTTTAGTCTATTCAACAGATTCTCGTATTTACTCAAGGGGTGTCCTGAAAAATAGAAACCAAGCATCTGTTTCTCATAGGAAAGCAACTCGTGTTCATGCCACTCCTCTAGCATCTCCGAAGCCCTTACACCTACGGAAGAAGATGCGGGAGTCTCTGCCCCAAAAAGCCCCATCTGGCCAATTGTCTCTTCCTTCCTCTGGGCATTGGCCCTGTTCATAACCTCCTCTATACTGGAAAACAAATGCCGCCTTGTCAAACCAAAGCTATCCATTGTCCCTGACTTTATCAAGGCCTCTAAGACCTTCCTGTTAATCCTCTTACCGCTTAATCTAAAACAAAAGTCATAGAGGTCCTTATAAGGGCCATTGTTTTCTCTCTCTTCTACTATTGCCCTGATAGCAGATTCTCCCAGATTCTTAATTGCACACAATCCAAATCTGATCCTGCCGTCCTCCACGCTGAATTCAAACCGGCTTCTATTTATATCAGGCGGCAGCAACTCTATCCCCATTGCCTGGGCATCTTTTATATATTCAACCAGTTTGTCTGTATTGTTATACTCAGAGGTAAGCAGCGCGGCCATAAATTCCAGGGGATAATTGGCCTTAAGATATGCCGTCCTATACGAAACAAGTGCATAGGCAGCAGAATGCGACTTGTTAAAACCATATCCTGCAAAATATTCTATTAGTTCGAATATCTTCTCTGCAATAGTCTTATCTACACCATTCTTAAGACAACCTTCTATAAAAATATTCCTCTGCTCATCCATCACTTCCGGGATTTTCTTACCCATAGCCCGCCTTAGCAAGTCCGCCTGGGCAAGAGAAAACCCAGCCAAGGCACTGGCAATCTGCATTACCTGCTCTTGATACAATATAACTCCGTAAGTCTCCCTTAATATGGGTTCTAATTTGGGATGCAGATATTTAACCTCACGCTCACCCTTTTTGGCCTCGACAAACTCATCAAGCATACCACTACCAATAGGGCCTGGCCTGTAGAGGGCCAGAAGGGCAATGATATCCTCAAACTTATCCGGCTGCATCCTTACAAGCAGGTCTCTCATCCCAGAGGATTCCAGCTGAAATACGCCTTTTGTCCGCCCCTCACAGAGAAGAGAAAAGCTTTTTTTATCGTCCAGAGGAATTTCACTTATATCTATGCGTCTACCCTCTCTATCCTCTATAAAGTCCAGAGTTTTCTCTATTACTGTAAGGGTCTTCAGCCCCAGAAAGTCCATTTTTAACAAACCGATCTTTTCCAGGGACTTCATCTCATAGGCAGTACAGACCTGATCTCTGTTTTTGTAGAGAGGCACATATTCGGTCAAGGGCCTATCTCCAATAACAACACCAGCTGCATGCGTAGAGGCATGCCTGGTCAGGCCTTCTAATGTCATCGCTATATCTATAAGCTCGCGTATCCGTTGGTCCTCAGAGTATATCTTCTTCAAGTCCGGCTCCAGAGAGATAGCCTCCTTTAAGGTAGTACCATGGGGAATCATCTTGGCTATCTTGTCCGCCAGGCTATAAGGCAAGGCCAGGGCCCGAGCAACATCTCTTACTACTGCCCGGGCCTGCATAGTCCCAAAAGTTATTATCTGAGCCACACTAGTTCGTCCATACTTCTCCACCACATAATCTATAACCTGCTGTCTTTTCTCATAACAGAAATCAATATCTATGTCAGGCATCGAAACCCGTTCCGGATTAAGGAATCGCTCAAAAAGAAGACCATACCTAAGGGGATCGATATCTGTTATCCCCAAGAGATAACTAACCATGCTACCGGCTGCTGATCCTCGACCAGGACCTACCGGAACTCTATTTTTCTTGGCAAAGCGGACAAAGTCCCAGACGATCAAGAAATAATTAACATAGCCCATCTTTTCTATGATGGAAAACTCAAACTCCAACCTCTCAAGAACCTGAGCCTGCATATCTTTTGGATATCTGTGAGATAAGCCTTCCATACATAGGTTCCATAAATATTCTCTACTCGTAGTACCATGGGGTGGTTTGAAGAGAGGCATATGGTTTCTGCCAAATTCGAGCACAACATTACATCTATCCGCTATCTCACGCGTGTTCACCACTGCCTCTGGTATCTCTTTAAACCTTGTCTTCATCTCTTCAGGGGAGGCAAAATAGAACTGATTCGAACTCATCCGCATACGCTTGGGGTCTTTTATAGTAGTCTGCGTTTGTATACAGAGCAGGATTTCGTGGGCACGCGCATGTTCAGGCATAATGTAATGCACATCGTTCGTTGCTACAAGTCCCAACCCATACTTTTGGGCAAGTTGAACCAGGCCTTTATTTGCCTCTTCCTGCTCCTTGAGGCCATTTATCTGCACTTCTATATAAAAATTCTCTCTGCCAAAGATATCGATATAGTCCCTAAGGGCCTGCTCGGCCTTCAATATCTGACCTTTTAATAAATAATATGGGACCTCGCCCTTTATACAGGCGCTCAGGGCTATCAAACCATCTGAGTGGGCCCTTAATAAATCCTTATCTATACGTGGATAACGATAGAAACCCTCAAAAACTCCTTTGGTCGTTAACTGTATGAGGTTTTTATAACCTTTCTCGTCCTTGCACAAGAGGATAAGGTGAAAGGCTGCCGGCAGATTTTTCCTTGTATCGGCATCTGGTCTATCAAATCGCGATCCAGGAGCGACATAGACCTCGCTACCAATAACGGGCTTCACTCCTGCATTCATTGCCTTAGAATAAAACAGAACCGCCGAGAACATATTCCCATGGTCGGTTACAGCCACAGCAGGCATCCTGAACTCCAGGGCCTTATTGATGATATCATCCAAGTGGCACGCCCCATCCAGGAGGCTATATTCACTATGGAGATGAAGATGTACAAAATCAGAGTGATACATCTAAAAAACTCCTCGAAAAGTTAGAAAAATAAAAATGCCGAAGGTGGGAGTCGAACCCACACGGGCGGCGAGGCCCATCGGTTTTTGAGACCGACGCGTCTGCCAATTCCGCCACTTCGGCACAATACTATCTATAAATATTTTATTATACCAAACCTATATCAACACTATCAAGGGATTCAGCCTTTACTGATTTCGAGCCTTCATAAAGGCAGACAACACCTCCAACGGCAATGGAAAGACCACAGTTGTAGTGTTTTCTGCAGAAATATCAACCAATGTCTGCAAATACCTCATCTGTATAGCAACTGGCTGGTCTGCCAACATCTCAGATGCAGCCTTTAGCTTTTCCGCAGCCTGGTATTCTCCTTCCGCGGCAATAATCTTGGCCCTTCTTTCTCTCTCTGCCTCTGCCTGTCTGGCCATTGCCCTCTGCATTTCCTGAGGCAAATCGACATGTTTAATTTCAACCGTTGAGACCTTCACCCCCCATGGATCCGTCTGCTTATCGATTATCTCCTGAAGTCGCGTATTTATCTTTTCTCTATCTGACAACAATTCATCTAATTCTACCTGACCAATCACACTCCTAAGGGTGGTTTGGGCAATCTGAGAGGTGGCATAGTCGTAGTTTTCCACTTCGGTTACGGCCTTTATAGGATCCATTACTTTGTAGTATATAACTGCATTGACTTTCACTGAGACGTTGTCCCTGGTAATGATATCCTGGGGCGGAACATCTAGCGTAATGAGACGCAGGCTAATCACTTTCATATCCTCAAATGGACGAAAGACAAAGATAAATCCTGGGCCACGAGGCCCTGTCAATATACGGCCCAAGGTAAAGACTACCGCCCGCTCGTATTCCTTGAGAATACGAATACAGGAAAATAACCAGATACAAAACGGGATCAATATTATCAAACCAAATGTCATACTCACCTCCCCTTTACCTTAAGGACCAACCCTTCAATCCCCTCTACAAGGACCTCCTTGCCCCTTGGGATAACCCCCTGACTGCTGACAGCATCCCAATACTCACCATTTATAAAAACCCTCCCACCATCCGGACCTACATCTTCAACCACCTTTGCCTTCTTACCTATCATAGCACTACTACCCAATAAAGGCCTTTTCGTCTTTACAAATATCACTAGAGAGACCAACCCAAAGAGCATAAGTCCCAATAATACCCCAATAGATAGGATAAGGGAAATTGGTATAGAAAACATAGAACCAGGAGTTGCCCACAGGATCAAAGATCCCCATATAAAAGAAATGATTCCGGCCCCTGCCAACAACCCAATACCCGGAGTAAATGCCTCGATAATAAAGAAAAGCACCCCCAGTACAAGCAAAAACAGGCCAAAATAATTCACAGGCAAGACACCGTACCCATACATACATATGCCAACCCCAACTAATCCCACAATACCAGGCAGGCCAAACCCAGGGTGGGTGAACTCAAATAATAATAAGACCAAAGAAAGAGATGAGAGGAGATAGAGCACATACGGATTAGTAACATAGTACATAAAAACATCCACCGGCTGCATCTTCTTGTAAACAACCCGATATTTCTGCTCACTCTCTAATATACCCCTATCCTGAGCAGAACGGATAACACAGTCTATATCCTCACAGACCACATCTATTATATGGTGCTTTAAGGCCTCCTCCTCCGTCAATGAGCTACTCTTTGTAATCAGGGTCTCTGCAAACCCTATATCTATCCCTGGTCTTTTCTTCGTCACATAGGATCTAAAAAAGGCAAGCACATCGTTTATCACCTTCTCTGAAAGGATCTCCTCTTGAGAGGATTCAATCCTATTATACATGCCTCTTTCTTCTTTCGTAATATCTTCATTGCCTTTCTCATATCCCTGCTCTGTCTCTTTATTCGCAGGCAGGGTCTCCTGACCCTTATTCTCTCCAGCAAATGCCAGATCATCTATCTTAGCGTTCGAGGCCATAATCGGATGTGCAGCACCGATTCGTGTATTTGGTGCCATGGCCACAAAGTCACAGGCCAGGGAAATGAATACCCCTGCAGAGCCGGCCCTGGCCCCTTTGGGATAGACATAGGCCAGAGTAGGGATATCTGCAGACAGAATAGTCTTTACCATCTCCTGACAGGCCTCAAGGAACCCTCCAGGAGTATCGATAAGAATTAACAGTGCATCGGCCTTTCCTGACTCAATGGATTTCTGAAAATAATTGGAAAGCGCTGGCGTGATTATCTTATTATCTATGGAAAGTACCAGGAGATTCCTCTCTTCTGTGTTGGCCCTGCTGGAAAACGCAAAAAGGACTACTAGACCAAAGAGAAGACCCACTAATAGAGAAACAAAGCGATTTGTCTTATTTTCCATACTACACTAGAATATTCTACACAACATAACTACCGTCTACAAGGGGAAAGGTAGAACAAAGATTTAGGCTATCCTTACCCCTTTTCCCTCAACAACCTCTCCTATGACATAACACGAACCCTCTGACAGATAAGAGAGGGCCTTATCAACATCCCTTCGAGAGACAATCAAGGTCATCCCTATTCCCATATTAAATGTAGAAAACATCTCCCTTTTAGATGCACCTGATCTACGACTGAGTTCTATAAATATATCTGGTACAGGCCAGGACTTGCTATCTATATTCAATCCCAGGCCTTGGGGCAGTCCCTTAGGTGCCTTCAGGTAAAAGCCTCCCCCTGTAATATGGGCAATCTGCTTAACCCGTACCTTCTCAAGCAGAGATAGAACAGGCCTAACATATATCTGCGTCGGAGTTAATAGTTCCTTTGCACGCTTCTTTAGTTCTCTACTAGACAATACCTTCCTCACAAAACTAAACCCGTTGCTATGCAGGCCCGATGAGGCAAGGCCCAAAACTACATCCCCCTTCTTTATCGCCTTTTTTCTGGGCAACAAATTCGCTTTCTCAACCACACCAACGCAAAAACCAGATAAATCATATTCGCCCGGCCGGTAAAAATCAGGCATCTCTGCGGTCTCACCCCCAATCAGTCTACAACCCGCCTCATTGCAACCATCCACTATTCCCTTCATCACATCCTTCATTATCTTTACATCAAGCCTTCCGCAGGCAATATAATCTAGAAAGAACCATGGCCTGGCCCCCCTGCACAGGATATCATTGACATTCATTGCCACCATATCTATCCCCACAGTACGGTGATTCCCTGAAAGGAACGCCAGCATCAGCTTTGTCCCCACACCATCTGCTGAAGATACAAACAAAGGCTGTTTATACCCCTTGGGCAACTCCACCACTCCACCAAAGCCGTTCTCCAAATCCGTCACCTTCCTTATAAAAGAGACAAACCTCTCTGCCTTCTTGACATCTACTCCAGCCTCTTTATAGGTCCTTGCCATACAACATCTCCTTTAATTTATTTTCTAGAGCCAGCAAATCCAATTTTCTGTCCACTCCTCTGGAATATCCCCCTATCCCATCTTTAGCTACCACCCTGTGGCAGGGAATTATTAAGGGATAAGGATTTTTGCTCAGGGCATTGCCAACTGCCCTAGCCGCCCCAGGCCTGCCAACAGCCGCTGCAATCTCTCCATAAGTCCTCGTCTCTCCCAGAGGTATTTTCAAAACCTCCCTATATACGGCCTTCTCAAACTCGCTAAACTCCATAACCTCACCTCTAAAAAAGGGTCACTATATCCTGAAGCCACAGTCTTAATCTCTCTCTAAAAGAAGGACCATCTTTATCCCCTCTATCCCAATACTGCCACAACGAACTGCCAATCAACGAATAACTACTCAAATTCGGACGGGCATTTACACAGGATTGATTCTTACAAAATAGCATCTTAGACGACAAACTAAAGATCCTATCACATAACTCAACCACTCCTCCCATCATACAGACCCCACCCGTTAATCCTATCACACAATCATCCAAAGAAGAATTCCAGGAAAAAACCTCTCTTTTCACTGTCTCTAATATTGAACTCACGCAATCCAACATAATCTGAGAGAGCCTTGCTCCTGAGACCTCAAATATCTTATCATTAAAATTAACCCTTAGGGAATCTATCCCCCTCAAGTCCAAATCAAGTGCCTTTAATTTCAATTCCTCTGCCACTCCAAATGGCAGGCCAAATTCCTTCATTATAGAACTAGTAATATCCTTTGCCCCATAAGGAAAGACCTTTATCTGTTGGATGCGCATCTTATTCCAGAAAATCACGACTGTCTGTTGAAAGCCTATATCGATATAAATCGCCCCATCAAACAATTCCTTCCTAGAAAATGCCTCCTGGCTTATCAACACCTCCCTGGGTAATATTCTGCGCAGGCGCAACTTTAACCTCGAAAGACTATCCTTTAACCAAATATAGTCCTTCTTATCCATAAAAAATACATACTCGTTCAAGGCTACTGTATGGGCAAGGACTGATTTATCCGACCAGAAAGAACCATAGTCAACACCATCGACATCAATTGATCCCAACTTAGAGTATAGATAAAGTCTATCCTCCTTTATTATCCTTTTAAGTATATTAAAATGCATGGCATCTATGTGCCTTCGCTTGACCGGCTGTCTTGTTCTAGAAGACAGGACCCTGGCCTCTTTGAAGGCAGCAAAGTCCACAATATCACCTATACCTGCCAGGACATAGACATCCCTATCTCTCTGGGGGAATCGGCTAGAAAAGTCAGAAAAAGACCTCACCACCTCAACCGCAATGCCATCGCGCGCATCTTTTGACAACAAGCGAGAATAAGGATAGGCACTAATAGAAGGGAACCCCTCCTCCGGGATTATTCCCCATAATACACGGCTACTACCTATATCCAGGAAATATAGACCCATATTAAGGATTAAACGTTATGGTGCCATCTTCAAGAAATAACAGATAGCTGTTCTTTGTCAGGTGCGGAAGCTCATCCAGGAAAGAAGACATCAATCGCTTTTTGAACACAGAAAGCTTTTCTTCGTAATGCCCGCCTCTGAATTTCCACAGCGGTCCATTCTTTATACGCAGCCGCAGCTCAAACGGTTGAATCGCATCAATATAATCAAACTCGAATACATCCAGAAGACCCAACTTTTTTAACGCTGACAATAAATCCAGAGCAAGATATAGAGACTCGGATTTTATTGCCTCGCCCTCCCTTATCTCCACATCCCTCGGCAGATATACCTCAAGTATTTCCCTAGGCAGTGATGCATTTGCCTCCAGTACGACTCCATCTTCATCAATAGGATAGATTACCCCATTCCTACGCGTAAACAACACAGGATGCCTGCGCTGAACTGTTATTTCTATGGTAGAGGGCAGGCGTTTTAGCACCCTTATATCCTTCGCATATGGATAGATATCCCGTAATTTTACGTAAATAGACCTCAAGGAGATAAAAAAGATGTTTATTCCATAAAAAGAGGATCTCATCCCAGGCGGCAAGGGCTGATTGCTCAAGACCTTCTTTACATTAAATACAGGATTCTTAAAAACCGCCACATAAATAATTCCTCCCAAAACGGCCAAAACAATGGCCACCAAAAGCCCCCCTTTCAAAAGAGGGGATAAAATCTTTCTCCAATCAAAACTATTATTTCGCCTTTTTCTCTTTGCCACACCTTCTCCTTGCCATCTCAACTATGGACAGACACAGCTCAGAAAAATCCATCCCAGCAAAACTTGCCGCCATAGGTAAAAGACTCGTCTCTGTCATACCAGGGATGGAATTTGCCTCCAGCACATACGGCCTGTGGTCCTTTCCCCATATAATATCTATTCTAGCAAAATCTCTTAACCCCAAAAAATCAAAAATATTCCGTGCCAGGGAACGAAGCAATGCCCTTGTATCTACATCAATCAGCGCAGGCAAGAGGTATTCAGTAGCGCCTTTTTTATATTTCGATTCATAATCAAAAAAACGTCTCCTTTTTGGCCTAATTTCTATAACCTCAAAGGCCTCTCTTCCCAGGATACCAACAGTCATCTCCCTGCCCTCTACGAACCTCTCTAGCAAAACCCTATCAGAGACAGAGAAGGCCTTCTCAACCGCCCCGAGCAGGTCGGCATCGTTAAAGACAACCGAAAGACCAATGCTCGAACCACTATCCGCAGGCTTTACAACCACAGGTAGAGCAAAACACGGAAACTCTAGGGTCTCTATAGAGTCAAGGACCTTAAATTCAGGGGTAGGGAAACCATTCTTCAGTAAAAACTCCTTAAACAGGACCTTATTCATAGCCATTCTACTCGCCAGGGGACCAGAACCAGTATAGCATAGACCCAGCTCCTCACATATCTGCTGAACAGTACCATCTTCTCCTCTGCCCCCATGCAGGGCAATAAAGTACACATCCCTGTCTAGTGGGACATGTGCGCGAAACCATTCTAAAGACTCATCTTCCACCACCAGCCCCTCTACATCCAGGCCGATCTTCCTCAACGCCTCCTCTACGGCCCTGCCGCTCTTGACAGACACCTCTGCCTCAGGAGAAGATCCCCCCATCAAGACCATTACTTTCATAACTACCTCATAATCCTTATTTCCCGCTCCAGCTTATACCCTGTCCGTTCAAACACAACCTCCTCTATCTCCTTAATAAGAGAATGGACATCTTCAAAACTAGCATCATCAACATTTAATATAAAATTCGCATGTATACGCGAAACCATCGCCCCTCCCAGGCGTCTGCCCTTAAACCCACATAAATCTATAAGATACCCAGCGCTGACCTCTATGGACGGATTTTTGAAGATAGAACCCGCATTGGGATAAGGTTCAACTACAATTCGCTGAGGCATAATACCCCGAAAATTAGAGATAAGATCTGGTCTTATCCAGACATATAGAATGATACCCTCTATATTCGTGAAACGATAGCCTTTTTCTATATTATCCGAAGACAGCTCTCTTATCTCACCTATTTCATCTATTATTACTATCTTTTCCACTGCATCCATAAAACTCACATAAGTATTACCTATTCTTACCCCTGCATTGCCTTTTACCGCACCTCCAACTGTGCCAGGCAGACCTCTAAACACAGAAAGGCTTTCTCCTGTAACAGATACTAGTTTCGAGAGATCTACTCCTGCCCCGATTTTTATTAAGTCAGTACCTATTCTTTCAATTTTCAAAAACTCCCCTGAAAGCTTTACAAAAAAGTAATTCAACATCCCTTCACCAAAGAGGATATTCGTTCCCCTGCCAATAGGCATAAGCCTGATATCCCAATCCCTGGCAAACTCCAGAGCCTGCTTCAACTCATCTACGCTGGAGGCTGGTAGGAAAAATCGACCAATCCCTCCTATCCGAAAGGAACACATATTTCGCAAAGGGACATTTTCTTTTATGAGCAATCTTTTAAACATACAATCACCACTAGAATCGTGTAGTTACGAGAAAAATTCTATAGGCTGGCCTCTTTTATAATCCTTGAGGGCCCTCTTCCCTTCTATTTTAGGCCACAACATAGGAGACAGACCCGTCCCTGGTCTGAGAGCAATAATATTTTCCGTAGAGAAGGGCTCTCCTTTAGATATGTCCCTGGCCGCAAATAATGAACGCCTGGCCACATTTATATTCTTCAATTCACACTCTGCAGGCCGCTTTACACCATCTCCTAATGCATCCTCCACATTCCTTATGGCCTTGACCATCTGCTCCAGTTCATCCGGCTCAAGAGAAGCCCTATGGTCAGGGCCAGGAAGACTCTTATCCAGTGTAAAGTGCTTCTCTATCACCTGCGCACCCAATGCCACAGCCGCAATTGCAATCTCTATTCCCATCGTATGATCGGAATAGCCTACCTCCACATCAAAAGCCCTGCGCATAGTCTGCATAGCAAGGAGATTGACACATTCATACGGTGACGGATACTCTGTAGTACAATGCAAAAGCCTAATATCCTCTCTCCTCAGGCCCCAAGAAAGAAACACTTCTAATGCTGATTCCACCTCTCCCAGCGTCGACATTCCCGTAGATAATATAACTTTCTTTCTGTAAGAAGCTATCTCCTTCAACAGGAAATAATTCGTAATGTCACCCGAAGAAATTTTAAAAATCTCCATCCCTAGGTCCCTCAGAAACCGCGCACTCTCTATATCAAAAGGCGTAGACATAAAGACAAGGCCCTTGTCCTCAGCGTATGTCTTAAGCCTTACATATGCCTCACTCGAGAGCTCCAGATACCTCAACATATCCAGATGGGACTGGCCAGGATCTGTAGTATGTCTTTGATATTCCGATTTCTCTGCAAAGGAACTGGCCACCTTATCGGCTTTAAATGTCTGGAACTTAACCGCATCAGCGCCTGCCCTGGCCGCTACATCTATCAATTTAAAGGCCAACTCCAGACTACCATTATGATTGACACCCGCCTCTGCTATGATAAATACACCCATACTACCCCTGAAATAATATCCCTGGCAATCTTTGTAGATCGGCTTCTGACATCTCCAGTATAGGCCGGCCCATCACAATAAAGTCAGCCCCTCTTTCTCTGGCATCCATAGGACTGGCTACCCGGCGCTGGTCATCCTTACTGTTCCCTCCAGGCCTTATTCCCGGGCACACGCAGAGAAAATCTCTCCCACATACAGCCTTTATCGCCTCGACCTCATAGACAGAACATACCACTCCATCGAGCCCGCACTCCTTTGCCAACCTTGCCATATCCACCACATCATCTAGCGAGGCCTCTTGACTGGTAAGGCGAGTTACCCCAATACAGAGGACATCCTTCCCTTCCCTTCTGGCCAGCTCAACCATCTCCATCACACGAGTCAATGCCTCAGACCCGGCAGAGACGTGCACATTGAACATATCCACTCCTAGAGAAACAACCTCTCTAGCCGCATTTACCATGGTGTTGGGGATGTCGTGGAATTTCAGATCCAGGAAAATACGCTTGTCATTCGCCTGTAGAAAGGGAATAATCTCCTGTCCATGCCGCAAAAAGAGCCTGTAACCCACCTTAAACCACAGGACATTCGAAGCAGACAGGACCAGGTGCCTTGCCGTTTCAATATCCGTATCCAGCGCAACTACCAACTGCGGATCCATAGCATTGATTTTATAATCAAACAGATTCGTAGTAAATAACAAAAAGACCTAAGGACCTTTTAAGATGTTATTGGGCAAAAAATACGATCCCCCCTGCTTTGTGCGGGGTCTGATTGAGCTTATCCTCTTCAGAATCTCTAGAGACACCTGCCAACCACAATAACAACTCTCCATCCAAAGGTTCACCGGTTCGCAGGAACTCGGATAGGGCCTCTCTTATCAACTCATCCCCTGCCTCTACCAGATTATGCTGTTCCAATATAACCCCCTCTGCCAGGAGCAGATTCGGACCAGCAAGGGCTGGATAGCGGTCCCACAATAGCCTTATCATTTCCAAGGCCTTAGGGACATTTTCCTTTATCCGCACACCTTCAAGCAAGGCTCGAATCCTGTTAATATCCTGATTATAGCCCTGAAACACATCTTCTCGGTCACAAGACAAATCCCTTTCCTGAAGAAATTTCCTTGCCTCGTATATTCCGGCTGTTATTCCCTTTTTCACCCGTACCTCATCGTATACCTGACCTAATTGCCTCTCTAACCTGTTTCTATTAGATTCCTCATCAACACGGGTCCCCACACCTAGAAACCTAGACAGGACAGATACTGCATCCTCTATCGAATAAAAAATCCGCTTAATTGTCTTGCCAGGGAATCGAGACTCTACCTCTCTCCATTCCACTTTTACAGGCAAAAAGACAATCCCCTTCTTCTCCCAGTATTTCCTTTCTCCATCACGAAAATCAATAATTCCGTATATAGACTTGCCTCCCAGGGAAGGGGATGCAAGATCGCGCGGGCCAGTCCATTCAACACGATATTCCTTACCATTCTTACGACCTAGTCTAGGTACAACCACCGCGGTTATTAGATCAGAGATATCATAGCCAGAGACCCGCTCTATCTGCTTAAGCATATCCCCTATACTCATACCCACCACTTCATTATCCACTCCTGCACCTAGGAATAAAAGCACCTTCACTCCCCTCACCTTTGCAGCCTTCAATGCCTCTACAAAAGACCTAACCTCAAAATTCACCAGTATAGAGCTAAAAAAACTCCCAGGCCCTATGGCAATAAAACCATCTTTAGAAATAGAAGAAATATCTATAGCCCTACCCTCTATACGCTTGACTAGTTTAAAATCCATCAGCCTATTAAAGATCTCCTTCGGGTCCTTTGTATCCA
>WGAY01000046.1 GCA_015494585.1 Candidatus Omnitrophota bacterium
GCCTGAGAGAGGGAAAGACATACTTTATCTCCTGTTTTATGGTTTCCACAACCATCTTTACCACCTCATCCATCTCCCCATCGATACTGCAACCGCTGGCCGTGCTATGGCCGCCACCGCCGAACATCTTGGCGATATAGTTTACATCTACCTTGCCCCTAGACCTGAAATTTATGCGCACCTTGCCCTGACCTGCTGGTTTAAATAGGAGAAACACCTCTGCATCCCTGACCTGGCGGGCTATATTCAATACCTCATCGGATATATCGTATTCTGCCCTGCCGTCTTTGACCCCCAGTGGCGAATATATCATCCATATGAGTCTGCCTCTCATAGCAGAGGATATCGTGGCAAGTGTCTCTGCAACGACCTTTATCTGCCTAAAGTTACGGTGTTCATATATCTTCTGATAAATAGCATAACCGTCTATCCCCGTACTTAGGAGATCCGCGGCCGCCTGGTGGGTGAAGGACTTCGTATTCGGATACCTGAAACAGCCCGTATCGTTCACTATTCCGGAATATATATTAATTGCCTCCTTTTTCTTTATTTCCATATCCGCTATCTTAAATATGCGGTAGACCATCTCAGAGACGGAAGAGGCATCGGGATCGACCCAATTTATCTCTCCAAATAGCGTGTTGCTGACATGGTGGTCTATATTTATGTATACAGGCCGCTTATAGGAATTGTATATCTCCCCCAGTCTATCTTCCCCTGAACAGTCTACGGTAATTACTGCATCATAGTGTATCTGGGGAAGTTGTTCTGGACCCAATATGGACTTACTGCCGGGCAAAAAAGAAAACTCCTTGGGGACCGGATCCTGATTGACCAGAAAGACCTTCTTACCGAGGCGTCTTAAAAAAGAGGCCAGGGCAAGCTGGCTCCCCAGGGCATCGCATTCAGGATTTATGTGGCATGAGATCAGATAATTATCATATCTATCAAAAAATCCAAGGAGCCTATAGAGCTCTTCTGTAGATATCAATACCTTATTCACCTACCAACTCCTCCTTGTACAGCGAAAAAGATAGCCGTGGCACCCGCCTCCACTTGAGCCTCCTGGAAAGCAGGTGTCTTATATATCCGCTGGCATTGTTCAATACCTCAATCGATGCCCCTGCATCCCCAATTACACTTACAAATATGACCGCGCTATGGTAATCAGGGGACAGCCTCACCTTATTCACAGTAACCCAATCCAGACGGGAATCATTCAATTCAGAGAGGATAACCCCTGAAACCGCCCGCTTGAGCTCTGATTCATACCTGTCTTTTCCCATATATCAAACCTCTAAATATAGCATTATATTTTATTTTCTAAAATAAATAAACTCAAAAGAGCGAGCAAAAGGAGAATATCTACAGTGCCTCGATAAATATCCCACCCGCCTCGTTTAGTGAGGCCTGCATCTTATCTTTTATAACCTTGCCTGCATCAGATAGACCATCCAGAAATCCGGCCATCCGGCTATCAAACCTGGCAAGCTGTATCAATTTTCCATAGAACCAATCAAAATCACTGCCCATAGACAACTCTCCCAAGAGGGCATATATTGCCTCATCTCTGCCAATACCCAGGCCATCTGCATCCTGAAACAGATTCTCCAATATATTGGAACTGTCGGGCAGAGATTGGATATTTAAAAACTCATCCGGCAGAGAGAATGCATCCTTGCCCTCTCGTCCCCTATCCACATCACCACCCAGTTCCCTGGCTATCAGAGCAACCTTGCCTGTCTCTGGATCCCTTACAAAGAAGGCCACATCTATTCCCTTACGATAAAGAATTGGAAGCAAATTGACTGCCTCCTCCATGGAAAACCAGTGTGGTTTGGCCTTTAGCCTGACTTTCTGTTCCAGCGGTGTGTCCTGAACCAATGGTCTGACACCTACATCTCCCTTTTCATCTACATAGGCTACCCCTTCAGCCCTCTCTATATACCCTGCCTCCTTCTCAAAACCCAGCCTACGCATATATTTAGAGGTTCTGTCGCCAAACGGCATAGACAGGTAAAGCCAGCCTGTCTGCCTATCCAACCAAGAAGGAAGGGGCCCCTCCAGTCTGTATGCGCTATCCAATCCGTAGGCAGCGACCTTCCATATCTCATCAATAGACTCCTTTATTTGTTTAACCAATCCGTCTACTTGTTCCCTGCTATAACTGTTCAACATCATACTCGCGCCAAAAGAGACTTGCAAGAGATTGGGGTTAAGTTTAACCATCTTTGGCAAAAGCTGGAAAATATCATTATAGTCCTGCATAGCCTTTAGATATTCCAAGGCCGAATATGTATTGGATTCTGCAAGTTCCTTAAGGGCCTGGCTGTGTCCGCCTCCAAACAAAGACAGGATAAGCCCCTGGACTGTTGATCGATTATAGGGATACCTGGCATTCATAAATAAATTCCCCTCCTCAACAGCCTTTACCATAATCTTCACCAGATTATCAAGGACCGGCGAAACGAACATCTCCCATAGAGAGGCAGCATCCTTAAGATTGTCATCTCGTAAGAGCCTGTCCAGTTGAGGCAATAGCTTATCGAAAAATTCAGCCTTTGATAGCTTATCTATTATCAAAAGGGATTTCTCCTCGCCCTCATTTTCCATTGTTTGCCCAGAATCAACGATGCGGGCTATTTCGTCTGCCAGGCCTTTTATCCGGTCTTCGACATCTCCAGAATCCCCTGTAAGTACAGAGCTGGCTACAGCCATAGTCGCTGCTGCATCTGTCCATGGTCTCTGCTGCCTTTTTCCCGTCAAAGACACATAACGGGCCCCCAAATTATCCCAGAAAACCCTATCCACAGACTCGTATACCGCCACTGCTGCCAGGGCCTGTTTTATCATCTGTCTATGACTCACCCTACCGCGATACTTTTTATCGAGGAGGCTGGCCTTATTCAATAGCAATCTGCCCTGCCAATTGGTCTGTTTCAACAAAGAAGACATATAGCAAAGTATACGCTCTCTCTGTCTGCTAGGTGAACAATAAGCAAGATACCCCAATAAGACGCGCGACTTCTCGGGGAGGCTATACCAATCAAGTCCTAGGTGCAGTTTTCTATCCAGGATAGAGATCATACGAAGCATATCGTCATTATGCAGGGCGCGCAATCCCAGCACAGCCATAAGCGCAACGTATTCACTCCCAAACGGCCCACCATAATCCCTGAATAGACTCTCTTTAAACGCCTCAACCGCACCTTTGCGTATCCTTTTCGTCTCAATTACATATTCTTCCACATCTTCAGGCAGATATCCCTTCCTATACAGGACAGGCCTCAATCTGGTAAAACTGTTTATTCCCATAGGATAGAGAGAAGTCACTTTATACACCTTATCGTGGGCCATAGCATAACCTATAAGGTTATAGCCCTCCTTTATAGCATAGGCGAAGAACTCAGGCAGGGATATATCGTAATTCCTTTTAGAATGGGTCAGCGTATAATCATAGGCCATAAGTACCGGCATTACCCAAAATGGGTTGGCAAAGTACCCATGATATTCCTGCTTATAGCGGCCTATTCCCATCGCATTATAGATATCCCTTACCCTCTGCCAAAAGGCATCCCTGCCATTGTTGTGCGGCGAGGCATCTATAAGTGCCTCGGCGGACAGACAGATCTCTCTGCCCAAACTAAGGAGACTCTCTATATCCTCTCGTTCAGGCAAAAGCCGGCTATCTGCACTTTCCAACATTATGCGAAATAGCTCCATCCCGACCCTTGCATCTTTGCTTGACAGATATGCGGCTAACCTGCGGGCTGTAGAGGCCTTAGTATAAGGTAATATATGATTCTGAAAGACACTTACCACATCCTTTCTGAGCAGGGCCATCTCATTTTCATCCTTCCCCTGCCTCCTAAACCGCTCAATAGACCTGGTAAGTGCAATGACATAACGCCTTGCGGACCTTGGATCCTGCGCATAGTCATATAGGGACCTGGCATAGGCAACTGGCCGGGAATTAAGCCCGATGCCAACGGCCGAAGATAGGAGGGAAAGGCCTATCCCTTTTATAAATGCCCGTCTTGAAAGGCCTTTACCTGGGGAATCAGACCGAGCTGCCTCGGGCGCATATACATCCCTGCTCGTCAGTAAGGCCTTTAAATAAAATAAAACCGGATCCCTCTTCCCGTAATCGTCAATAGAGAAGCCTAATAGATCTTCATAGAATTTCAAGAATGCATCCGCATCACTACCAATTCCTCTAGAAGATAACCACCTATCCATCACCCTGTAAAACAGATGCAGAGACGCATCAAGATCACCTCTTCTCCACAGCCAACGCATCCTAGAAAGTATGTAACGGTTAAAATCATAGACAGACGCGTCTTTATAGTACATTAATCTCTTGATTGCATCGATATCAGCATATCCGTCAATAAACTCATCGACACCTTCAGGTGCTACTTCGAATAACAACCCCAATCCAGCTATATCTGCCACCAGTTCTGACAGCAAGTTATATCGATTATCCTCTTCCAGTAACGTTCCGTCTTTATCCCTTTGACTTATGATAAATTTCGAAAGATTATGGCCTAATTCATGTCCTAGAACAAATACCGGCCCGTAGAGAGAGTACAGTTCCCTGCGCGAGGATTTACTTCTAATTAATTGAGGGAACAGAACCTGATAACCTGCATTGGCAAAATAACCATAATCGAAGATAAAGTGGGACTGCAATAGTTTCATAATCCCTTCTATCGTTATAGTATTTAATTCCATAGGCATAAACATAGTAAAGAAGGAAAATAGATATACATCCTTCAATCCTTGTTCATAGATAATGCTGTTTGAAAATATATGTTCGGAATAATTTTTTATTATGTTCAGGGCGTAATCCCTATTACTCTCGAATAAATCCATTATTTCAAACCAGAGACTGTTGATTTTATCCCTTCCTGCTCCACGGTTCATTAAAAGATCAATAAGATACACACCTGCCCTGAGACGAATCTCTAGAGGGAAATCGGTCTCTCTGAAAACCATAGTAAAAAATTCTTCTTTTGAATCTTTATCAAATCCAGAGCCTCTTGCCTCATAGACCAAATCCAGGATCAATGTACCTGGTATACCCTGCATTCTCCTCTTCATAAGGGAAAAGAGACCGTCTTTGCCGAGTATAGGGATATCTTTCCCCAATTCCCCTTCAAGAGATTCGATTATGAGACCTTCCAGGACCGACTTTTTGACAACGTGATTTACATTTTTGACAACGTGCTTTACAATAGAATCATACATCCCAATCGGTTTTGAAATAAAATGGCTATACCATATAGAAAGCAGCCTTATATCTAGGTCTATGGAAACCAGGCGATTTGGATTAAAATTCTCCGCATCTGCCATTATCAACAATACAGCGGGATTACTCAGAAGGCGGTTGAGTAGAGCCGCACGCTTTGATGGCGGGGCCTTTAAAAACATGAAATTTAAGGCCATTCCCATATCCCAAAAATAGAGATCCATATATACCCCTTTTTCCCGGGGTGCAAAAAATATGCCCTGAAAAGTGGCCTTTTCTTCATCAGGAGGTATCTCCAAATAGGAAATTAATATATCGAGGAGAGATTTGCCATTTATGGTCATATCCTCAGAGGCCATATAATCCCATAAATCCTCTTCCTTGCCAAAATAATGGGCTCCTAAAAATGCTCCCAGGGTCGTATATCTGGCTGCCTGGTCATCCAACAAGAGGCGGAACTTAACTCCTGCCCTAGCAGCCGCTACGCCAAGGAAAAAGGCAACTGGCAGACGGAAAAAGCTATCTTCGTATCGATTAAAGACCCTATCATCCTTTATCAGACCATAGATAGCCCTTAATTCAGAATCAGTCATCAGGGGAATACCATCAAACAAGATGCCTGATGGGATTCTGCCCATACTACTTGCCAGGTTTCTCTTAGAGGCCATCCAGGAGACAATAAAAAATCTCGTATACCTAAATCTATTGCCCGGAGCATTGGCCAGAAGGCTTTTGGCCAGATCTATAGCAAGTTCAGGAGAGACCGAACCAATCGAATCCAAAAGACGCATAATCTCAAGGCCAAATTTTTTATTCTTTTCAAATCTCGATTCCCACGCCTCCAATATCCCTCTAAACTCATTCTTGTATCTCTCCTTACGTCCAAGCACCTTTCTAATAGCCCCAATAAATACAGGAAGACGCCTTTTTCTATTTCCCCCGATAACTGCATTCAATTCAATAACCGAAAACTTATCACCTATGTCTTTTAATACCTCTGTTACCCACAGCCCGGATAAATAATCACCCTGGCCCTTCTGGACTTCTATTTTCTTGAATATCCTATCTGCCAGCTCGAAGCCGTTTTCTGCCTCAGGAGAGGCAGGTAGAGCCGCACCTAAATCAGGCAGGGATATTCCGCCAGATATAATATCAGAGATGTTCCGCATATCTGCATAGGAGGAAAAGATGGCCCTGACATCCCGGTCAAATGCCTTATTCATATTCATGAGAGGCAAATCCTCCACACCCATCTGCTTGGCATCTGCCCAACCTTTATAAAAGGAATAGACAAGACTTCGCAAGTCATAGCATTCCGGGGAGAAATTAACCCAGTTTTCCACAAAGGAGACGGCCTCATCAGGCAGATCTATCCCTTCACAATTCAGTTTAAATCTCACCACCGGATAGATCGACTCAGGGACTATCCAGACCCTAAAGTAGGTTTCCGTATCTAAATCAGCTCCAATATCCCAAAGCTCTTCGAGCACCGACGATACTAGCACCTTCAATCTTAAGTCCTGAAACAAAAGCTGCCCGGCAAATTCTGTGTTATATATATTTTTTGAAGTGGCATCTGAGGGAGCAATAAAAGGGGCAAGATTTACCCAAACCGGCGAATGGATAAAATATCCAGCACGATAGGCAGCAGGCAGGATAACATACTCTTCTCCCTGAACCTCCCCATAATACGGCCACGCCACACCTGAGGTTGCTACCAAAAAGGCAATCAATACGGAAAGTATCTTTCTAACCATAACTCGAATATCCTTTGGAAACTCTCAAAAGGCATCGCCTCAATATCCATAGGATAAAACCAGGCAGCATCCTCTGCATCGTCGCCTGGACAGAGCTCATCCGGATCAAGCGACTCAACGGCATATCCTATGACCACGACTGAACCGTAGCGCCTACTCTCTTGATATTCAGCAGATATTATCTCAATCCTTCCAACAGAATCTATCCCGGCCTCTTCTTTCAGTTCTCGCAGGCAGGCCTCTACAGGCGACTCACCCAGTTCCATAAACCCGCCAGGCAGACACCACGCTCCTTTTTTTGGCTCAACTCCCCTCTTTATAAGGGCAACCATGCCTTCTGGAGAATAGCATACAGCACAGACTACAGGAGGCGGGTTGAGAAATGCAATCCAACCGCACCCAGCACAGGCCATTCTCTCTCTGCCATCCAGGACAACTGGCCTCAGCGGGCCAGCGCACATAGGACAAAACTTAAAATTATTTTCTTTTCCGCTAAATACCCCCATATACATAAGTATATATGCCCTTATAGAATATTCCAAGTAAGAGAAGATAAAATTTATTTGATTTAAAACACTATCTGGTATAATAAGAAACCGATAACTATGCCGAAGTGGCGGAACTGGCAGACGCGCATGGTTCAGGACCATGTGCCTCTTCCGGGCGTGTGGGTTCGAATCCCACCTTCGGCAGTTAGTTTTTGCCCAAAGACTCACCTGCCAACATAACCACAGGTTATCTTCTTAAGGAACTCCACTCGGCCTCTTATATCCTCAAGGGATACCTTTGCAATACCGGCAGGGCCAAAGGACTCTACACAAAAGGAGGCAACCGCAGAGGCATAGAGCATTGCCTCTGGTATGTAGGCCATATCCAGGCCTCTTGAGATAATATATCCCAACAGGGCACCAGCGAAGCTGTCACCTGCCCCTGTGGGATCGAGCGGTTCCTCAAGGGGATAGGCAGGGACAAATGACATATACTCTTTTGAAAAGAAAATGGCGCCATGCTCGCCTCTCTTTATTATCAGATCTCCCTTCAAAATAGAAAGGATATAATTTGCAGCCTTAACTACATTACTTTTATCAGACAAAAGCAGGGCCTCGCTGTCGTTTATGATAAGCAAATCCACTTGAGAAAGCCCATCCAACAACAACTGCCTCTCTGAAGCTATCCAGTGGTCCATGGTATCCAAGACAACATAGCCTGCCTCAACCTGGTCCAAGAGGGTCAGTTGAAGAGAAGGCGATATATTCGCCAGAAAAAGGGCCTTAGGCCTTCTATAGGCATCAACAACCACTGGATGAAACTCAGCAAACACGCCAAGGTCCAGTCCAAGGGTACGGCGGTTGTTTATGTCCTGGAAATACTCTCCCTCCCAAAAAAATGTTTTACCCTTCCTTATCTCTATCCCCCTGGTATCTACGGAATTCTCCTTAAGGAAAGAAATAATCTCATCGCCTCTATCCATACCTACTACACCAACTACACCCGGATAGATAAACTTTGCCGCCGCTATAGCGGAATACAGGGCCGAACCACCCATTACCTCAGCTACCTCACCTTCTGGGCTGTGTATCCTATCGATTGCAATGGAACCGACTATCACCAGGTCCATCAGAACATCTCTTCCTTTCTATACTCAATAAAGCCCAATACGAATATCAAGAACAGCAACAGAAAATAATATGCATAGACCAGATTATCGTTCATCTGGTCATAACATAGGGGAAGTGCCCTGGGAGCCAGCATCTTGGCAGCCTTAACCATAAGAAAGGCCATTAGATTAAGGCCCTTTGCACCGATAATCCCAAAACTCACAAAATAGACCATCCCGAGGATCAAAATAACCGTAAGCAAAAGGATAAAAAGAGGTGCCACCAGCCAGGATACAAGGGGAAAGCAATGGAAGTAATTTATAATCAAAGGGGCGATCCCAAGGCTAACGGCAAGTGAGACAAACCATATATCCAATACTCCTCTTTCCTTCTTTAAAGAAAATCCAAGCAATATCGACAGTACAGCCGTAAAAGACAATTGAAAGCCTATGCTGAATAACTGCTGAGGAGAGATAAAAAATACCACAAACACCGTTATCCCTAGTATATCGTATAAAGACCACTTACGCCTGAGAACCACTGATAGCAGATAAATCAAGAACATAACACCTGCCCGCATTAGGGAGGGACTTTCTGGGACTAGGAGAATGTAGAATAATATAAAGAGGGCAACTATCCCAGATGCCAATGGATAAGGCACAGAAATAACGCGTAGAAAGGCAAATATCAACCCAGTCAAAATCATCAGATGCAAGCCGCTTATAGCAAGGATATGTCCTGCTCCGACTGCATTAAAGTGTATTCTAAGTTGATAAAAATTAGAATCCCTTATGCCGAATAACACAGCAGAGACGATGCTACGGGCATCAATGCTGAGATTTCTTGCCAAAACATAGGCCATATGCCTAAATCTGTACAGGAAATAGTACAACCTGCCAATAAAAACAGGCTTGCTCGATACTGTTGATGGAATAAAAACAAAGGCCTTACCGGTAAAATATACATTCATTCCTATCTCAGACCCAACCACTGCATCATTCCAACCAGAGGAACCACGATTTATCACCCAAAAAGAGAAAGGAAATGCAATCCTCTTACCCCCTATCTCGATATACTTTCCATCTACCAGGGCCTTTTGTCTATTTCCTATATCCAAGGTACGGACTATTCCATGAACCGTAAATACGGTCTTGGGCGGAATAACCTTCTCAGGTGAGGGAATAAGATTATAGGAGACAAGGGAACCAAACCCGGCCCATATTATGGCTGAAAATATCACTAGACCTGCCTTGGAAAATAGAGATCGCCTTAACAGGAGAAATGACAAAAAGATAAAGACAGGGACACCGATTACCAGTACATCAACGCCCCATAATACCGACGACAGAAAAAATAGTGCAGATATCAGCCAGATACCAGGCAACACAACTCCTTACATAGCCAATAATCTTTCAACTGCCCTCTTCTCCCCAATCCCTTTGACCTTTATCAATTCAAAGTAAACCCCGCGCTGCACACATCTCTTAAAGGTCTTCAACTCCATAAAGGCCGTTAGTCTGACAAATAATAGAGCTATTATAAATATAACAAAAAACCAGTAACGAATAAACACATTATTCCCTATCGGTGATTATTAAACATAAAGAGCCAAGTTATACCTATTTCTTGCTTCTCAATTCCCTCAATATCTCGTCCAGTGTCCTGGCGATGCGCTTCAAAAGCTCATTATTCTCCTGAAGCATCTTGTCCTGCTTTGCCTGTTGTTTCTTTGCCTCCTGGGCCAGTTTCATCATAGAAGCCATATCCTTGAATTGTCCTAGATTCATATTTCCCTCCTGTAGTTTAATACTGATTATACATCATTTCAAATTATACCTTAGCCTCTTTTCTCTTTATCTCGTTGCTAATGGACCATTCTTCCCTCCTCCATGTCTCACCTTTCATACTCATTTCATCCTCTCCCGCTAAAACCCAACTATATTCCCATCATTGCCATCTATCTTTATCCCTACCATATATATCGGCTTATTTTGATTCTCGTATCTCTTACAATACTTCCTCTCTTTTATCTGCTTTATCGAAGATTCCCGGCTGTCTACCTTTATCCCCAAGAGATAGATTATAACTCAAATCTCAAATCTAAGACCTCAAAACTACAGCTTAAAACTTTTTATTCTTCCCTTTTATCGTTAATAAACTCGCAGCAGTTGTTCAATTATAATAAAATAAATTCTCTCCTTCCTTAAATATTCAACAAATTGATTAGCATAGACACAAGTAAACTCTTTCCAAACCCACGCTGGCTGGGAAGGAAGGCATAGTCTGTTTAGGTAATTTCTTTATATTTTGCATAAATCCTAACTAGAGTTCCTTAATATAGGCCTCATAATCGCTTGCATTCATAAGTATAGCTAATTCATCGGGATCAGATATCTTTACTTTGAAAAACCATCCCTCATCGTAAGGGCTTGAATTGACTATCTCTGGAGAAGAATCCAATTCAGGATTGATTTCAACAATCTCTCCGCTAACCGGAGAATACACATCACTTGCGGCCTTAACTGACTCAACTACAGCAACAGACTCGTCTTTAGAGACCTCCCTGCCTATGTCTGGCAACTCTATAAATACGATATCGCCCAGAGATTCCTGTGCATAGTCAGTAATTCCAATCGTAGCAATATCTCCGTCAACAAATACCCACTCATGCTCTTTAGAATAAAAAAGGCCATCACGAACCTCTGACATCATCCCCTCCTGTTTTAAACCATTATTCACCAGTTCCTACTGGAGAAACCTTATCTCTTAATGAACCATTCTTATAGAATGGATAATCTGAAACCTGCACCTCAATAGTGCCTCTGCCCTTGACAAGGACATTATCCCCATAATCAATGTCCCTGTCAATATATGCAAGGCCAATTGCCTTTTTTAGCGACGGTGAAAACGAACCAGATGTCACAATCCCAACTTCTCTGCCGTCCACAGAAAACACTTTATCGTTGTGCCGAAACGGACGTCGGCTATCAGATATTATCCCTACAAGCCTGCAATGGGTGCCTTTTGCCGTTACACCAAGCAATGCATCCTTGCCGATAAAATCCTTATCCCAGTAAACAAACCTCTCCATACCAGCCTCTACTGGATTCCTCGTCTCGTCCATATCCTGCCCATATAAAGGATAGCCCATTTCAAGGCGAAGCGTATCTCTGGCCCCAAGCCCAGCCGGTCTAACCAAGGGATGCGCCAATAATCCTTGCCATATCCCAACAGCCATCTCAACAGGAATATATAATTCAAAACCAAGCTCTCCAGTATATCCTGTCCTGCTGACGATTATTTTCTTCGCATTATGCCCAAATTCCTTAAACCTGAAATAGCCTATCCCAGATAGATCTCGTTGCAGAAATTCAGATAATACCTCAGCAGACCTTGGCCCCTGAATGTCTATCTTTGCAATCAAATTAGAGATATCTGAAACCTCAGCGTTAAAATCCCTTGTATGCTCGGCAAACCACTGAAAATCTTTATCTTTTGTAGCGGCATTTACGACTACCATAAACCTGTCCTTTTCTATTCTGTAAACAATCAGGTCATCCAAAATGCCAGCATTATCGTTCAAAAGAAGCCCATACCTGCACTGGCCAATGTTCAATCCCCTTATCCTACTGGTAATCAGATAATCAAGGAATGCTTCTGCTTCCCTACCTTCCACAATAAACTCACCCATATGGCATATATCAAATAAAGATGCATTATCCCTTGTCCAGTTGTGCTCAGCTACAATAGATGTATAGGAAACAGGCATAAGCCAACCAGCAAAATCAACCATCCTTGCTGACAGGTTCAGGTGTTCATTATAAAGTGGTGTTCTAAACAAATTCTGCACCATAATAGTCTCTCCTTATATAGACTCTTAAAAAGGCAAAACACTATATATTAGATATCAACCCCCAAAAAGCGCCTCACTAATAAACCTACTACAAAAGAAATTAATATTACTGAGGAATTAATCGCAAACATTTCAAGGAAACTTGTCTTAAAAGATCTATCCTTTACAACGGACACGAAAAATGAGAAGAAAAGGATGGCAAAAATCCCATTTATTATGGACCATAGAAGTGCGTAAAGGTAGTTGGAAAGCAGTAAATAGGGCGCCACGAGAATAACTACCGTAAAGATATAGGCTATGCCTGTAAAAACTGCGGCAGTTAATGGCTGTCGAGATTCACTTGATTCGGCACGTTGAGATAAATATTCAGCCGCAGACATGGATAATGCCGCCGCAATTCCTGTAATAATTCCTGCAAGCCCTATCAACTTACTGCTGCGCAAAGCAAAACTCAACCCCGCCAACGTACCACTCAGCTCAACCAGGGCATCGTTCAATCCCAGAACCATTGAACCTATGTATTCCACCTTCTTCTCTTCAATCATAGAGAGCAGTAGATTCTCATGTGATACTTCGTCCCGTAAGACTGTTTCTGCCTCTTGATAACGATGTAACAGAGCGCTATATTTCTTCTCCGCCTTCATCTCGTTTTTCTCCATCAACTTGGCAGTAAAGGAAAGCCCTAATATTCTGGCTAAGATAGAATAAAGTAAGACCTTAATCCTATTTGGAGGTATATCTTTGCCAGTATATCGCTTCCAAATGTTGTAGTGAGTTAATTCATCTTGTGAAATTTTTAACAGAACCTGTCTATTCTTGCCTACACTAATCTCTGCCAATTTTTTGTAAACTACATGCTCGGTTATCTCGCTCTCCTGAAAAGACAATAAGACATTCTTTTCCTGCTCAGATATCTCCATCTTTCCTTATCTCTCCTATTTTTATATCAAGTCCATATTTCCTCCATATATCCTTATAGGCATCTAGCCTTTTCATAAGCTCTTGATTCTTTTGCAATAGTTCCGAGAAAGTCATCCCATCTGGAGTGACATCCTCTACCTTTGCACCCCTCTTTAACAATAGAGTAACAATCTCTGGGTCAGTGCTATAGATAAGACTATACATCAATGGAGAAAATCCCAACTCGTTGTGAAAGTTAAGCAATGCTCCAGCATCAATAAGAAGCCGCACTATCTCGATAGGGGCCTTTTCCCTTAGAGCCACCATCAATACGCTATCTCCGAACATCTTTATTCTATCATTCACTGAGAGGTGTTTGCCTATCAAGAACCTCATTACTTCCAGCCGTCTCTTTAGATCTTTATCTGAAGAAAGCAAGAGAAGGGTCAATAGGTTTGAACTTTCTTTGTCTTCATAATATATACTCGCACCCTTCTCTATCAAATACCTTACTAAACCTGCATTTGACCCAAGGGCTGCATACCTAATGGGTCGCTGTGAGTTTGATCCAGCATCAACATAGGCACCATTTTCAACGAGGGCCCTTACCGCAGATTCGTTGCCAATAATACAGGCAATTGAAAGGATTGGGAGATCCATATCTTTCCACCTAACCTGCATATTAGGTCTAAAGTAGTACTTCTTAACCAATATGCGGATATCATCTTCTACATCCTTATTCTTGGGATCAAATACAGCCATCCAAAAATCAAGGGATTTCGCCAACTGTCTCCTATTAGATCCATGGACCCGAGACAAAAGCAGGTCCAGAACATCTGCCCGAGAATAGCTTGCGGCCAATTTAAAATAATGCCACCTATCCCCTTTCTTTGTCAGAGAAGCCCCATAATCTAAAAGTGCTTTTACTCTACACAACTGCCCATACGCTACCGCATAGTCCAGGGGGCAGACATTAGGACAGTAATTCGGATCCGCTCCACCTTCTAGCAATATCCTCAATTTCTCACAACCGTAACTGACATCCTTTTCACAGGCAAGTATAAGGGTAGTTTGGCCATAGGAGTCAACCGCATTAGGGTCGCTACCAAGCATAAGCATAGCTTTAAGGACCTCAGGGGAATTGTAATAGACGGCATACATAATCGGTAAGACCCCTTTTTTATTCCTTATATCCATGGGCACGCCACAAGAAAACAACCTGCGTACCATTTCAGGGGTGCCTTTCTCCGCCACATAATGAAATAGGGAATTCCCTTCCCCGTCGAGCATTGTATCAGCCAAATCTTTTCGCCCACAAAGTAGACCTATCAACTCCTGGCCACACTCGTAACGCTTTAATACAAGGGTGCGAATTATCATATTAGCGAGCTTTTTACCTTTCAAATTCAGACCGGCGTCCACAAATTTCTGAAATAGATCGCAACGATTAAACTGAAAGGCCGTCTCGAAAACAGGAAAATTCTCATCTCCCTCAATTACTAGCTTGTTGATAAGGTGCATTATCTCCTCATCCGAACTTACCTTCCAAAAGTAAGGGCTACGAAGCGCCTTTAAGGCTTTCTCTCTATTATGTTTCTCTACAATAGACTGCAATGTATAAATCGGTTTATACTGCCTACGTAAGATAAAATCCTGAAATGATTCAGATCTGAAATAGAGGGAAAGCAGAATAAAGATAATAAACAAAAAAAGAAAGGCAAAAAATAATCTCTTCATATCATCTTCATTCTAAAAAGTAATGCCTAGATGACCTTCACTCCATCGACAGACGTAATCTTCCGAAATTCTCTTATAATATCCCAGGTAAACTTACCCGGCTTAGCTTCGCCTATTAGCCTATCATCTATCTTTATCACAGGAATTATCTCGGCAGCAGTACCCGTTAAAAAGACTTCATCTGCAGTATAAAGGTCGTAGCGGGTAAACCTCTCCTCCTTTACCTCCATACCCAGACGAGCAGCTATCTCCATAACTGTCCGTGCAGTAATGCCCTTTAATACACCTACAGATGTGGGTGGAGTAATCAAGACACTGGCCTTTATCATAAATATATTATCGCCAGTACACTCAGCCACATATCCTTCGTGGTTGAGCATAAGGGCCTCTTCATACCCACGATGTACGGCCTCTATCTTGGCCATTATGTTGTTTAGATAATTCAGAGATTTTACCTGGGGGTTGAGAGCCTCGGGTATATTCCTCCTAGTGGGTACAGTAATAATAGAAAGCCCTTTAGTATACAATTCCTGGGGATAGAGTTTTATATTATCGGCAATTATAACAACCGATGGCCTTGGACATTTCCTTGGATCAAGGCCAAGGTCTCCCACTCCTCGACTAACCACAACACGAATATAGCCATCCGAAAGGCCATTTCTCTTTACTGTCTCGACTATGGCCGATATCATCTCATCCTTGGACATCGGTATATTAAGCATTATTACCTTTGCCGAATCATAAAGCCTATCTATATGTTCCTTCAACTTAAATATACATCCAGAATACATACGTATTCCTTCAAAGACCCCATCTCCGTAGAGAAAGCCATGGTCCAGCACAGAGACCTTGGCATCGGATTCAGTTACAAACTCTCCATTAAGATAGATAATCATATATTCCTCCCTAGATAGACCGCTCCCTTAGAGGCCGAAGATACCATCCTAGAATATCTAGCCAGATATCCCTGCTTAATCTTCGGTTCAAGAAGCTTTATTGTCTTCTTGCGGCGTTCTAATTCATTGTCACCAACATTAAGGGTTATCTTCTTATTAGGGATATCTATCTCTATCTGATCTCCATCTTGTATATAGGCAATAGGACCACCCTCAGCGGCTTCAGGAGATATATGACCTATACAGGGGCCACGAGTACCTCCTGAAAATCTGCCGTCAGTGATAAGCGCAACTGACTCACCAAGGCCCATTCCGATAACCGCAGAGGTCGGCGCCAACATCTCACGCATCCCAGGCCCACCTTTCGGACCTTCATACCTTATCACTATCACTGTGCCCGGCTCTATCTCTCCACCAAGGATAGCCTGCATAGCATCTTCTTCCCTATCAAAACACCTGGCTTTGCCGGTAAATTTCATCATAGATTCACTAACTGCTGACTGCTTAACAACTGCTCCTTCAGGTGCAAGGTTGCCAAACAAAACAGCCAATCCCCCTTCAGGATGATACGCCTTCTCCACTGGCCTAAGGACATCCGAATGAAACACCACTGCACGCTCCTGTATCTCACGAACAGTATGTCCACTTACAGTTGGATTGTCTTTTATCATATCGCCTAGGGTCTTAAATACGGCTGGAATGCCCCCTGACCAATGAAGGTCCTCCATAAAGAATTCCCCACCAGGACGAAGACTGGCTATATGAGGGGTCTGCCTGCTTATCTCATCGAAAACATTCAGAGGTAAATCAACCCCCGTTTCATGGGCAATAGCCAAGAGGTGCAATACAGTATTCGTAGAACCACCCAGCGCCATATCAACCCTGATCGCATTTTCAAATGCTGCTCTAGTCATAATATCCCTTGGACGGATATTCTCCTTTACCAGTTCAACTATCCTCTCTCCGCTATAGGTAGCTATACGCTTCTTTTCGGCGAGCACGGCAGGGGCAGTAGCGCAACCAGGTAGACTCATACCCATTGCCTCAGTAAGACAGGCCATAGTATTTGCGGTATAGAGCCCCTGACAGGAACCTGCACCAGGACAGGCACATATCTCTAGATTGTTGAGAGTTGATTCGTCTATCTCGCCCTTTTTGAACCTCGCAAGTGCCTCAAAGGTATCTCGTACCAGAGAAAGACGCTGGCCAGCAAAATTCCCTGCAACCATAGGGCCAGCAGTCACCACAATCGCAGGGATATTGAGCCTGGCAATCCCCATAAGCATACCTGGCGTAATCTTATCGCAATTAGTCAGACAGACGAGCCCATCAAGCTTATGGGCCTGAACGACTGTCTCTATGGCATCTGCTATAAGCTCTCTGGAAGGCAGTGAGTAAAACATACCACTATGCCCCATCGCAATACCATCACATATCCCTGGGATCCCAAATATAAAAGGCACACCGCCTCCATAGGCAATTCCCCTTTCAACAAAACGTTCAAGATTTCGCATTTCAACATGTCCAGGGATAAGGTCAGTGAATGCTGATGCAATGCCAATAAACGGTCTCGAAAAATCCCTTTGATTTACACCCGTAGCATACAACAGCGCCCTATGGGGAACACGTTCTAATCCTTTCTTTACTTCATCGCTACGCATAATATAACCCTCCTGAAATAAAACCAGCGGAGAGGCAGGGATTTGAACCCTGGGTACCCCTTTTGAGGGTACATGCGATTTCCAGTCGCACCCGTTCGTCCACTCCGGCACCTCTCCAAACAACTTCCACTAAATACTGAATTTTAACATGCAATTATTTGGCTCTGCAAGCTATATTAATATTAGGGCTCTATCATATTTTACACCTCTCTTCTTCATTCTTTACTCCCAACAAAAGGACTGATATAATTTTAAAAAGGTGGCAGAATGGAAACACAAAAGATAATAAACAAAGCCGTTGAGGCAATCAATTCTGGGCATAAAAAGTATGCTGTTTCCCTGCTAAGATACATCATAAGAAAAGACCCTGACAATATCTCAGCCAGAAAACTACTCTATACAACCCTTATGAACAACATAGATATCCCAAGGGCAAATAGAATAAAGGCCTATTTCCGAAAGATAAAAGGAGAACAATTTATAAAAAAGGGACAAATAAAAGTAGGTGTAGAACTTCTTGAGCAGGCATTTGAATTGAATCCAATGAATATACATATTCTAATATCTATCGCCGAAATACTGGCCAACAGAAATCCCCAGGCTATAGAATTGCTAGAAAGCGTAGAAATAGACCACATACAAGATCCCAATATGTTAAAGAAGATAGCAAAAGTGTACCTAAACGCAAAGAATTATCCACTAGCCAAAAAGGCCCTCAAACGAATCTTGATAGTAACACCAAATGACCTGGAGACACAAAAAATGCTCAAAAATTTAGAGGCCCTTGGAGTACTCCAAAAAGAGTTCAAAGCATCCTAAGCAAAACGCCAATAGAGAAGAGATTTATCACACAGGAAGTTCCCCCGTAACTAACGAAAGGTAGTGGTAACCCTTTAGGAGGCAATAACCCCACATTAACACCTAGATTTATAATTGTCTCAAGAAATAAAAGGCCCATCAAACCTGTAACAAACAATTTTCTGAACAAATCCTTTTGTCTTACCGCTGCTAAAAATCCCTGCACAAAGAAATAAAAAAATACGAATACCACAAACAATGTCCCTAATATCCCGAATTCTTCACCAATAACTGCAAAGATAAAGTCTGTATGCGCAGCAGGTAGATAAAATAATTTCTGCAAACCGTGTCCCAGTCCTCTGCCAAATATACCTCCTGAACCCAAGGCGATTTGGGCCTGGATAATCTGAAAACCTTTATTCAACGGATCTGCCCAGGGATTTAAAAATGAAAGTATCCTTGCCCTCCTATAAGAAACCGAAAATATCAGAAACCAGGCCAGCGGGAGAGAAATCAAAAAAAGCGAAAGCAGGTAAGAAAACCGTAGCCCAGCCACTAACATAATAATACCCAACACCATAGCCGTAACTATAGTAGTACCCATATCTGGCTCAAGGAGAATCAATCCAGCAATCAGTCCAAAGACAATAAAGGCTGGTATCATATGAGTAATATCTGATAGCATAGACCTAGTCGCCTCTAGTCTACGTGCAAAGAGGTCAGATACATATATGATTATCGCTAATTGAGCAAACTCAGAGGGCTGAAAGTGGAAAGCCCCTAGAGCTAACCAGCGCCTCGCACCGCCGATCTGCTGTCCCACTCCAGGGACAAGGACCAGAATTAATCCAACAATACTCAACAAGAGTATAGGCTTGCTGTTCCTCCTCAACACATCTGGAGGTATTTTATATCCAATAAACATTGCAGCATAGCCTACCAGCAAAAACAATGATTGTCTGATCAAGAAATAAAAAGGGCTTCCAAAAGACGCATCAGCATAAGCAAAACTGCTCGAAAACACCATAACCAAACCTAAAAAGGATAGTAGAAGCACCGTGCCAAAGATGCGTTTTTTCAAGATAGAACTATCTATCCCTGAAAGTGCAAACAAATCCCTCAACAAGTTCATTGAAAACCTTTCCTCTTTCTTTATAACTGGAAAACTCATCAAAACTAGCACACATAGGGGAAAGCAATACCACATCTCCCTGCTGAGCATTGTCAACGGCAATCGAAAAGGCTTCCCTCAACCCTGTAGCTATTAATGAAGGAGTCCATGAACCCACCTGCTCGAAGATGCGTTCCCCTTCCTGGCCATAACATATAAGCACCTTGATAATATCTCTATATTTCAGCAAACCAGAAAATCTAAGTCCTTTAGAACTCCCCCCCACAAGCAATATAATCGAATAAAATCCCTTTCCCTTTAACAGGTCCAACCCCCAGAAAGTAGAGGCAGGATTGGTTGCCTTTGAATCGTTTATAAAGATTATTCCATTATGAGAAGCAACGAACTGCATTCTATAATCTAATCCCTTAAATTCTCTCAGGGCCGCCAGGACATCTTCCTGCTTATACCCTAGATAATCCATTACCTCAACAATGCAGGTTTCATTCTCATTAAGCCCATTGCCCTTGGAAAACCATCTCACACACACATCTGGAGCAAATCCCTCCAGAGAACTCAAATATTCATCATCAGAATTTAACAAAACCATCCCCTCATTCATACGGAATAACATGGAAGTCTTTGCCGCCACATACTCATCCATATCTCTATGCCAATCCAGATGATCTTCTGCCAGATTCAATATCACACCAATATCAGGAGAAAGCTCCCTTGAAGAAAATAGCTGAAAGGAACTTGCCTCCACGACCGCAATCTCAACGTCATCGTCAATTACAGAAATAAAGGGACGACCTATATTACCACAAGCCACTGCCTTGATTCCAAAGTAATTTAGAAGAAACTCTAACGCAGATACAGTAGAGCTCTTGCCATTCGTTCCAGTAACAGCAATTATCTTACCATCAAAAAATCTACTGGCCAGGTCGAGCTCTGAAATCACCCTGTTTCTATCTAGTCCTAAGGCTTCAGGTCGAACAGAAGGGCTTACCACAATCTCATCGGCCCTAGAGATGAAATCCAGGGAATTTTTACCCTCCTCAAACTCAATCTCATGAGAAAAAAGCCAATGCCTAAATGCTCCATCCAGGGCATCTTTGGAACTAAGAATAAAGGAAAGACCTCGATGCAGAAGAAACTGAGCTACTGCCTTGCCCGTTATCCCACCACCAACAATTGCAAATCTATATCTCTTCATCGACAACATTATACAACCAAAGAAGATAATAAAAAATTCCAAAAGATAATAAAAAGAGACCGCCGCAGGCGGTCTCTTTACCTTTACATCAGCTAGCCGTAACCCAGTTACTTTACCTTTAATTTGATCTGTTTGGGCTTCGATTCCTCCTTCTTGGGAAGAATAATCTCCAGGACCCCATCCTTATAGGAGGCCTCTGCCTTATTTGCATCGACTTCAGCAGGTAAGGCCACAGACCTCTCAAAACTTCCATAGAAGCACTCTTTCCTATAGAAGTTCTTATCCTTCTCTTCCTTTTCTTCCTTTCTCTCCCCTTTTATAGAGAGGACTCCATCCTCAATCCTTATATCTACATCATCCTTATTTACACCTGGTAGGTCAGCCTTTAGCCTGACCCTGTCCTTTTCATCTACAATATCGACAGCTGGAAGCCATTCTGCTACACCCCCTACGTCCTCCCTTGGGAGCCTTGCCAGAGATAAATCGAAAAGACGATTCATATCCTCCTGTAAATCAGCAAGATACTTGAAGGGATCCCAGACATCTCTTCTGCTACGCCACCTTATCAGTGCCATAATCCCACCTCCTTTTTATTTTGTTATTAGCAATCTATGCATTTAACTGCTAACAATTGTTCAAAAAATTTTTGCCTTTCCAGGCAGTTTTATTTTAGCACTCTACTGCATAAATTGTCAAGTATTTTTATAAAAACCTTTCTTATATTCCTAACTATAATTTAGAATTGTCAGGATTCTCTACAGTATCTTTTAGCTGCTTTATCTGGCCCATTATCTCATCAGAGATACGCTGAGCAAGTTCCTTATCCATCTTATCAGACGGACTTATATTTAATCTAGTAACAAAATCAATAGGCCTGCCAATACGGACACTAATACGTGAAGGGAAAAGTCGCGCAGAGCCAATAGGTAAGGCTTCAAAGGTACCGTCAATATAGACCGGCACTACTGGAAGTCTAGTCTGCTGGACAATGAAACCTATACCTGGTCTGCCGGGTTGTAACTCCCCATCCTTGGTACGCCGTCCTTCTGGAAAGATAACAAATGGCTGATTTGTATTAGCAAAATATTTTGTCCATCGAAATAGGCGTTTCAAATCCCGTGGATTTGGGCTGATAGGCACAGCACCCATTGACCTAATCAACATAGAAAATATCGGGTTCTTGAAAAGCTCGATTTTGGCAAAATAACGTAAGGGACGAATAAAAACAACACCTATCAGAGGTGGATCAAGGTGACTCTCATGATTAGGTGCAACAATAAAACAGCCTTTTCTGGGGATATGCTCACGTCCATCTATTTTTAATCTATATTTTATACGATAGAATAGATAGAATATAAACCAAGCTAGGTAGTGGTAGATAATCCTTATAGGCAAAAGAATCCTGTTCCAAAACCAATCAATGGATGTATCAGATGTTGATTTCCTCATTTGCACATCTTCGCTTTATCTCATAGAATATCACATTTAAGGCCTGTTCAACTGATAGGTTGGTACTATCTACATAAAAGGCATCAGGGGCCTTTCTCAATGGTCCAACATTTCGCTTCAAATCATTTGCATCCCTCTGGATCATATCCTGACGCAGTTCTTGCTCGTCCACCTCAAGTCCTTTATCTCTAAGCTCCTTAAACCTGCGCAAAAAACGTGCCTCAAATGATGCGTCGAGATAAAACTTAAATCTGGCCTCTGGCAAGACAACGGTAGTAACATCCCTGCCTTCTATTACCGCCCTGCCTGATAAGGCCATATCCCTCTGTAACTCGACCAAGTGTTCCCTTATTTTAGGCTCTCTGGCCAGATAGAAGACATTATTCGTAACCTCAGGAAGGCGTATCTCTTCACTCACATCCTCTCCATTCAATACAGCGCGTGGAGGCACCTGTTCCGTCAGCTCTATCGAAGAAGACCTAACACAGTCTATCACAGCATCTACATTATCAAGGGCTATCCCCTTACGCATACAGGCAAGTGTAGCCGCCCTGTACATAGCACCGGTATCGATGAGTCTAAAATTTAGTCTCATCGCAAGCAACTTTGCTATTGTAGATTTACCCGCTCCAGCTGGTCCATCTATGGCAACGCTGTAGACACCGTCTAATTCCTGCTGAGGTAGGTAAGATATCCCTATCGCTTTTCCCTCCTCAATAGTCATCAATTTTTCCTGAAAACTTTTTAAGAATACCCTACCAGAAGCGGTCAACATATCCTTATTATGCCTGAATATTCCATTCCAAAGCCTGATATCGGCATTCGATATCCTAGATATATCTCTAAAGGCCCCACCTGAGACCTTGAGGTAATCCTCAGAGACTACATCTCTAAAGGCAAAAGAGATAATGTGAGGCAGGTGTGAGGTATAGGCCAGAATTTTGTCATGTTCGTCCGCAGACATAAAAATTACATCCATCCCTAAGAAATTATACATCAGCTTAACCTGCGAAATTATATCCTCAGGATTATCTATCGGACAAACTACCGCAATCCTGCCTAAAAACATATCTTTTCTGGAGTTTTCAAACCCGGAAAGATGAGAACCAGCCACTGGATGGGAAGGGACAAAGAATCTATCTGGATATTTCAATCTTATTTGCTCATATCTGTCCACTACAGGCCGTTTTACACTGCCAACATCCAAGACAATCGCACCGGGCCTTACCGACTCAAGTACAACAGGTAGGTTGGCAATGATATGATCCAGAGGAGTGGCCAATACCACTATATCCAGCTCATCTAACGAATCATAATCTAGAGAATAGGTATCGATGATTCCTTTATCCCGAGCGGCCTTTAACCTCTCCTCATTACGGCCAACACCTAACACATAAGAGGCAAATCCAGAGAATCTAAGCCGCCTAGCTATAGAACCTCCTATCACTCCTACACCTACTATACCAATCCTCCAGCCTAGAGCCATTGTACGGCAGCCTCCTATATCCTTTAAACCTACCTGGATTATTTGTCGATTCTCCTTGCCTCTGATTGATAAACAATCTTTACGTTAAAAAATGAAGCCATGGCCTTCATTTTTTGAATTCTTACTTCATACGGCCTTATTTCTTCCCCATTATCCTGAACATAGATGTTCCACAATCTGGACACTTCCCCTTCATAGCCTTACGGCCATTTTTCATCTCAACTTCCTTTGCCTCCGCCATCTCCTTTTTTGCCTTGCACTTTACGCAATAAGCCTCCATGGACAACCTCCTTGTTAATGAACTCGGCCAAATCTGCTAAGTGGCCATATTCGTAATACTACCTTACCTACAAGATTCTTCTCTGGCACAAATCCCCAGAACCTGCTATCGCGAGAAGATGCACTATTATCTCCAAGGACATAATAGTAGCCTTCGGGTACCTTTATTTTCTGATTTTCTCCGCCAAATGGACCGGCATTATAGTAGGTGCGATTTCTAAAAGGACCATCTAGTAAGGGGACATCATTGACAAATACCGTACCATTGGAAATCTCTACCACATCCCCACCTTTAGCGATCAATCGCTTCACAAAATGAAGCTTCGGATTCTCCGGATATAAGAACACTATTATATCTCCGACCTGGGGTTCCTTTAGTCTAGGTAGGTGTACATTTGTAAAAGGTAGCTTCGGGCCATAGGGATATTTTATGGCAATAACCCTATCCCCTATCTTCAACGTCGGTATCATGGAACCCGATGGGATCTTATATACCTGGAAGATAAAAGAACGGATAATTATTGCCAGGATAAGGGCAATGACAAAGGCCTCTGCCCACTCCTTTATCTCCTTTATAATCCATTGTTTGGTAATCATAAAATCAAAGGCCTATTCAAGGAATTTGACTACCAGGTCACCTACTTCTGTGGTCGAATACCCCATTTTTCCAGCAGAGAGACTTTTCAACTTCTCCGCAGTTACCCTCATGACCGACCGTTCAAGTGACTCAGCGGCCTCTTTTTCTCCAAGATATTCCAACATCATCCCAGCAGCACATATAGCAGCCAGAGGATTTATCACATTCTTACCTGTATATTTAGGGGCCGATCCACCAATCGGCTCGAACATAGAAACACCACCCTCATCTGGATTGATATTTCCACCTGCCGCTATACCCATACCCCCCTGGATAATGGCCCCTAGATCTGTGATTATGTCTCCGAACATATTATCTGTAACGATCACATCAAACCACTCTGGATTTTTGACCATCCACATGCAGGTTGCATCCACATGGGCATATTCCCTCTTAATCTCAGGATATTCTTCTCCAACTTCATGGAATGTCCTCTCCCAGAGATCAAATGCATAGGTCAGGACATTGGTCTTGCCACACAGAGTAAGTGTATTTTTCTTATTCCTCTTCCTAGTAAATTCAAAGGCATAACGGATACAGCGCTCAACTCCCTTTCGCGTATTGATGCTCTCCTGGACCGCGACCTCATCCCTTGTCCCCTTCTTGAGGAAGCCCCCCGAACCGCAGTAAAGCCCTTCTGTATTTTCCCTCACCACCACAAAATCAATATCATCAGGCCCTTTGTCCTTAAGCGGCGTCCAGACCCCTGGGTAGAGTTTCACTGGTCGTAAATTTATATACTGATCAAGGGAAAATCTTAATTTGAGAAGGATACCCTGCTCCAATATACCGGGCTTTACATCTGGATGGCCGATTGCTCCCAGATATATTGCATCCACTGTCTTCAATTCCTCTAACACACTATCTGGCAAGGTTTCCCCTGTCTTAAGATAGCGTTCCCCTCCCAAATCATATTCTATAAAATCTACCTTAAACTCATACTTCTCAGCCAGGGCAGATAATACCTTCCTGCCCTCTCGGATGACCTCAGGTCCAGTCCCGTCACCGGGTATTACGGCTATCTTATATGTCTTGGCCATAAATCCCTCCCTTGGATTTGAAAATACACAATGGATATAGTACTACGCATAAATGCTCTTGTCAAACAGGCATCTTGGTCAGCACTACCCAACTAGGGCTTATTCCTTATAAGCAAGATCCGCACACCTCTTTGCCTTCAAAAGTAGCGGAAAATCTGTCAAGGGGTTACCTATATTGAATTCTGTTGGGCCATGCTGTCTTTCCCCAAGAAATTGGCCTGGGCCACGCAAGACCAGGTCTGCCTCAGATAATCTGAACCCATCTTTATACTTCATAAACACACCCAGGCGCTTGCGTGTGTCTTCATTATCCGTATCAGAGACTACTATACAATAAGAACGATGTCTGCCACGACCTATCCTGCCCCGTAACTGATGTAGTTGACTCAAGCCAAACCTCTCTGCATGTTCTATCACCATAACCGTAGCATTAGGCACATCAATTCCTACTTCAATAACAACCGTAGCCACCAGAATCTGTATCTTGCCATTATAGAATAAATCCATAATCCGTTTCTTCTCCCTATCTCCCATCTTTCCGTGGACCATACCGACATTTACATCAGGAAAGACATCTTTACGCAAGACCTCATACATCTGTTCAGCAGCGAGAAGATTTACCTCATCACTTTCGCTTACTAATGGATATACTATGTAGGCCTGACGCCCCTGTTCTATCTGTTCCCTCAAAAACTTGTACAATCTGTGGCGCTTGTCAGAGGTAATCCACAAGGTTTCAATCTCTTGTCTGCCAGGAGGAAGCTCATCTATAATCGTTATGTCTAGATCTCCATAGAGGGTCATGGCAAGGGACCTCGGAATAGGAGTTGCAGTCATAACCAATGTATCTACATCAGGGGCCTTTTCTGCCAAAGCCATCCTTTGTTTGACCCCAAACCTATGCTGCTCATCGATTATTACCAGTCCTAGCCTGTTAATCAATACATCTGGTTGTATAAGGGCATGGGTGCCTATCACCATACAAGGTTCATCAGAGGTAAGTTTGCCTAACAACTCCCTTCGTCTCTTTCCCTTCAAACTCGAAGACAACAAATAAACAGGAACAGAGGGAAACCAGTCAAGGGCCTTTCTATAATGCTGGTTTGCTAAGACTTCTGTAGGAACCATAAGGGCACACTTATACCCTGAGCCTAGGACAATAGCCGCCAGATAAAATGCTACCGCTGTCTTACCCGAACCAACATCTCCTTGCAGTAACCTTCGCATAGGCATCCTCGACAACAAATCCCTGCTCATCTCAGATATTGCCCTCTTTTGGGCCTCGGTAAACTCAAATGGAAGGACAGAAAGATAGGAGATAACAACGGAATTTTCCCCTTTATAGGTCCTTTCTTTAGGGCGAATCGATGTCTGTTTTTTTCTATTTATAAACATAGAAAACAAGAAAAACTCCTCAAAAATAAACCTTTCTCTAGCCTTCTTTATAGCCTCTTGTGATGAGGGAAAATGTATCTCCCACAATGCCTCCCTAATCGGAAACAACCGTTTGGCCTCCTTGCAGTGCAGGCTTCCTAAAATATCTGGGACCTGATCCACATAGGCATTCAAGGCGTTGTACATTATCTTTCGCATCCTGGATTGAGATAATTTTCTCTGTGCACCCAAGGAATAAACAGGCACTATCCTTCCAGAAGATAACAGATTTTCATCTGTTAATACCTGAACCTCTGGAGAAACCAGCTGTCGCCCAAATCTTCTATCTAGATTGGCTTTGCCATAGAAAATAAATTCATCCCCTAGAGATAGCAACTTCACTAAATAAGATTGGTTAAACCAGACCGCCATAATAGAACCTGTATCATCGGATAGCAGGGCTTGAATCAAGGCAGGCCTACCTCGCCAAGCCTTTTTTTCCCTTAAAGAGAGCACCCTGGCCTTGAATTGATAGTAGTTATTGTCGGCCTTTATGTCCCTTATCTTCGAAAATACCCTTCTATCCTCATACTTATAAGGGAAATAATAGAATAGGTCCTTAACTGAAACTATACCCAATTTGGCTAGATCTTTTGAAAGCGAGGGCCCAACCCCCTTGACGAATTGAACTTCTATGTCTTCGACAGGCCTTGATCCCTTCACGGATACTCCATAAAACACTTATCCTGGATTAAACTATTTACCTATACAAAACTCGCTAAACACCATATCTAATAGATCCTGGTCCATATCTCGTCCCAATAACTTATCTATCTTTGAGATAGCCTCCCTTATCTCCTCAGCAATCATCTCTGCGGGCCCATTCTGAAGAAGCAGTTCCTTTGCCGAAATAAGCAACAACTTCAGATCGTTTAATAGAAAAATCTGAGATTTTCTCAATATAAACAGGTCATCCACAGTACCCACAAAGCGGTTAACATAAGAAGCTATAAGTTCTAATAAGTCCTCTACTCCCTTGCCTTCCAAGGCAGATCCAATAATCCAATTCCAACCCCTGGATTTCACAGGCATAGGAATGTCCACCTGGCCACACAAATCAGACTTGTTCAAAAAGACAATCACATCTTTATCGCTTAATTCGGAGAGTAGATCCAGTTCAACATCGTTTAGTTTTCGACAGGCTTCCAAGACCAAAATTACTATCTGGGCCAAACTAAGGGCTTCCTTTGTCTTCTTTATCGCAATAGCATCCACTTCCTCCACATCCTTCAGTATTCCTGCTGTATCCCAAAGAACGACATCCATCCCTTTCAATCTAAGCCTTTCACTTATCAAATCGCGCGTCGTAGCCTCTCTATCATAGACTATAGACCTATCCCTCCCCAACAACCTATTAAACAACATAGACTTCCCAACATTAGAATATCCCAAAATCATGCAATTAATCCCCTCCTCTATTAGGGCATATGTCCTGGCTCCAGAGATCATCCTCTCTATAGAATCAATAAGCTTATCCAAGTCGCCAGCCAACCTACTTTTCAAAACATCCACCTCCAGGGCCACATCTTCTGGAAAGTTTATATCCGCCTCAATGTAGGCCAGCACGTGCATCAACTCCTCTCTAATAGCCTCAACTTGACGAGAAAGTTCACCTTGAAGTTGTTTCATCCCTACTCGCAAGCCAATCTCCGAAGTGGCATTGATGATACTCATCACGGCCTGGGCCTGGGGCAGATCTATCCGCCCATTTAAAAGGGCGCGCATCGTAAACTCTCCTGGTTCAGCAAGCCTGGCACCTGCCTTGATAAGGCAATTTATAATCTTCTCTACAATAATCCAATTACCATGGCAGAATATTTCAACCATATCCTCACGCGTATAACTCTTAGGAGCGCGATAGTAAACCAAAATCACCTCATCGATGATCTCGCCGTTGTCTACTATCCTTCCCAGAATGGGTCTGAAAGGTGGAATGTCCTGGCACTGCCTACCCGAAGCTACTGGAGAAAACAGCCTGCCAACAATGGCCAGTCCCTGGGGACCACTTACCCGTATTCCCGCAATAGCAGACCTGCCCTTAGGAGTTGCTGGGGCTACTATTGTCTCCAGTTCCATCTGTCTCTGGCCTCACCAGAATAGACCTGACCAACTCCAGATCAGAACGGGCCTGACTCTCACTATCCAGGCCAAATCCTGCATACTTAATAGGCCCTGAACGTTCAACTAACTCCCTAAGGGCAGACCTGATACTATCCTCTAGCTCAAGCTGCCTCAAGGCATCCAAGAATTCTGTATTCGTCATCTCAAGGGCAGGAATACCATAACGATTCTGGATATAGTAGCGTAGTATTTCCGTCAATTCATAGTAAAACTGTTTATAGTGGCCTAGTTCTATCAGGGCAGACCTGGACAATTTTGATATACGCTCCTGCGCCACCTCCCAATAAGGTCTCACCGGAGAAGATAGCTCTTCTTTATCCTTCTTTTTCAAGAAAATACCTACGCCCAGAAATAGAAAGATTGCTACCAGTAAAAAAATACCCAAATAACCCCAAGGGAAAGGGACCACTATCATATCCTTTATCCCGCGCATTCTAACCTTGGTAACGTCATTAGGCAAAAGCCCTTTTACATATACCGAGACTGCCGGCACCGGATATTCCTTCCCCTTATAGATAAGCTTTAGTCCCCCCAGTTCTTGTTTCCCCAAAGCAAATACCGTCACTACATATCTCTTCTCTATTCCCTTCTCGGTCTTTTGACAGGGCATTTCCTGCTTGATCACAAACGGGTAAAACTCATCGTGTGAGGGGAAGACTACATCTAGACAATCCATATCCCCGGAAATATCAATCGCCAAACCAAGATCCTGACCAAGGAGTATTTTATCTTTATCAAAATGGGCGCTAACCTCCAACCCATAGACTAAACCTGTAGCCACCAATAAAAAAATACCTAATAAGACACACACCCTCTTCATCTACGGCTTTTCCCCCTGTTCTTGAAAAATGAAATCATAGGCACCAACCATCCACTAGAAGGAGAGACAATAATATAATCTACACCGTACCGTTTAAAACCAGAGAAAAGACGGTCCCTATCTTCCTTAAGGCGGTAATTGACATCGTCAACGAATTCCTTCCTATGCGTATTAATCATAAGGGAATTACCGGTCTCCGGATCTTCCAGAAAAAGCCTGCCGACATTATATGGGATAGAGATCTCAAAGTCATCCCTAATCATCACCGCAATTACATCGTGTCGCCGGCTAAGTATGGCCAGCTCTCTCCAAAAGTCATCCTCACAAAAAAAATCAGAGATAAGGAAGACTATCGCTCGCTTCTTAAGCACATCAAGAAGATAAGTCAATACCTCTTTCAAATAGGTCCTTTGTGTATTAGCCTGCGCCGTCAGGACTTCCCTTAATATCCTAAGGATATGCTGTCTACCACGTCGGGAATGCAATGCTGTATAGACCTTGTCTGCAAATGTAAACAGTGATATTCTGTCATTATTCCTGAGAGAAGAAAACCCCAGCGCCCCACACACCTCAGCACACAATTCCCTTTTGGTAGGCGTAGAAAGGGAAAAATCCATAGAAGATGAGATGTCCACGGCCAAGGCAATGTTTAACTGCCTCTCTTCCACAAATTTTTTAGTAAAGGGATGCCCTTGTCTAGCCGTAACGTTCCAGTCGATAAATCTGACATCATCCCCAGGCATATACTCTCGTACCTCAGCGAATTCAATTCCCCTGCCCTTAAAAACAGAGGTATAGGCCCCGGAAAGGGCCTCATCTACCTTACGCTTGGTCACCACCTCTATATACCTTATTCGTCTAGTCAATTCCTTAATTTCCATAATCTCATCCCACCTCACAACCCTCTTTCAGGGATATCTAGGAATTTTTTTGGTGTACGAGTAATCTCGTTCTTTATTTTATCATAATTTCTATCCATAATTTCTTTTACTTCCCTGCTCTTTGGGGCACGACATAGATACAGACAGGCATGGGTTAAATTAAATTCCGCCTCAGGCATACCAATTACATTGATGGCATAGAAACAGTCCACAGCCACCCGCAGGGCATTAGAATCGGCAAGACCTATATCCTCTGAGGCAAAGATAACCATCCTTCTGGCAATAAAGCGTGGATCCTCCCCAGAATAAAGCATCTTGGAAAGCCAATACAGGGCCGCATCCTCATCAGATGCGCGCATGGCCTTTATAAAAGAAGAAATCGTGTCATAGTGTTGATTAGACTTTCTATCATAGTAAACGGTCTTCCTCTGGAGTACCGCACTTACATCTTTAAGTCCTACCTTCTCCACCCCAGAGACAGCCAATTCGAGAATAGCATAAGCCTTCCGCATATCACCATCTGATGCCTTTGCTATTGCTAGAAGGGCATCATCCTCCACATAGACCTTTCCTCCAAGGCCTCTGTCATCCACTATTGCCTTCCTTAACCCAGCCAACACATCATCAAGGGAGAGACGTTTGAGTTCTATCAATATACAACGAGAATTTATCGCTGGCACCAAGGCAAATAAGGGATTCTCTATGCTTGCACCGACGAAAACCACTGCACCATTCTCTATAAACGGCAGCATAACCTCCTGTTGATTCGAACTGAACCGGTGTATCTCATCTACAAACAACATCGTCCGCCTGCCTGCCTCAAAGCGGTTTTTAGCTGATATCAGTATCTGACGAAGCTCCTTTACATTGGACATCACTGCATTGATATAGATAAACTTCATCTTCAGGTGCCGTGCCAGGATAAGGGCAAAGGTAGTCTTACCCGTACCAGGAGGTCCGTAGATCACCATTGAAGGTGGAGTATCAAGCCGAATAAGCTTATCTAGGAAACCAGTGTCAAATAGATGTCGTTGTCCAATAAATTCATCAAACGATTTAGGCCGCATTCTAACAGCCAAAGGAAACTTCTTAGGCCTGTTTGTCTCGAATAACTCCATGCGCAACACCGACTAATTCATCCCAGGAAAGGCCGTTATCCTCTAGGTATTTCACCACCTCAGCCAAGATCGCCCTGGCCCCATCTCGCCTGTGGTATAGGAACGAGCCTATCCCAACCACCCTCGCCCCTGCCATTGCCATAGCAAGGGCCGCATCAGCGCAGTAGACTCCTCCTATCCCCAATATCGGTAAAGAGACCGTCCTATAGACATCCCATACCCGCTTAAGTGCCAGGTGGAATATGGCAGGGCCACTTACCCCCGCTACCACCCTATCGAATACAGGCCTCCTGGATTTGACATCTATAGCTACTCCCTGAAACGTATTTGCTACCGCCACTCCATCCGCACCAGCCGATGCCACTAGTTTAGCATATTCATCAATAAATGCCACATCAGGAGAGAGTTTGGCCACAATATGACAATTAAAAAGGCGCCTGGCCGCCTTTATAATCTTAAAGATCAGATCTCCATCCTGGGCCACCAATCCACGGGAATTATGTCTGACATTGGGACAGGATAGATTAAGCTCAATCGCCCATAAATCTAGCCCAGCAAGCCGATTAAAACCCTGCAACTCATCTACAGAATGTACGCTGATGCTTACCATATATGGTATTGGCAAGCCCTCTAATCTGGGTAATGTCTCTTTCATAAATACGTCCATCCCTTCATTCGCTAGACCAATAGAATTCATCATCCCGCAAGGGATATCATAGACACGCACACCCTGGTTTCCAGTACGCGGTTTTAGAGTTATCGTCTTCAACACCACAAAACCAAAGTCCTCTAGCCCTAACTGGCCTGCCAACAATTCATCTACACCGACTATTCCCGAGGGGATAAACAATGGCGAGCTAAGTCTGCGACCAAACAACTCTAACATAATACCTCCACTACTGGCCCCTCCCTGCATACATAGATCCCCCTACCATCGAACTCCACATAACAGCCCTTACACCCCCCCCAACCACATCCCATATTTGCCTCCAAGGAAAACTGTGCAATCACCCCTGAACCCTTCTTCTCCTTCAGCCTTCCAAGCACTGTCTCCATCATAGGAATCGGCCCACAGACATAACATATATCAAAATCATATTCATCTATGAAATCACTTACTATCCCCGCCTCTCCTGTAGATCCATCTTCACTGACTATCCGCGCCTCAATCACAAGTCCAAGCCTTTTAATGGCATCAACATAAGTTCCGTCCCTTACTCCCCAGATGAAATCGAAATCAATAGTAGTTTTCTTTAGTTGATCGGCCAGAAAATATAGCGGGGCCAGGCCCATACCACCAGCCACCAATAATGCCTTTCTAGAAGGATACAGTTTAAAACCGTTGCCAAATGGACCATCTAAAAAGAGGCAATCCGCAGTGGATATGGCATAAGTCCCCCTTCCCTTCAACCTTATAAGAAAAGATAGCTTGCGGCCATTGTAAGAAAACACACTTATAGGACGCGCCAGGAATATATCCATCCTGTCAACAGGACGCAACTGAAAAAACTGACCTGGCAATATAGTTGTTGCATCGTATTCAACCGAAAGCAGAATGAGGCCCTCCGCTATTTGCCTCTCACTGACCTTCAATCCAAGTCCCATCTAATCCTTGACCTCCTTCAGGGCGTCAACCTCCTCGAGTAAGGCCTGCATAATATCTGATTCCTTCACACGTCTCAAGGCCCGTCCGTTTCTGAATATTATCGCATATCCTTTGGCGCAGGCAACACCGATATCCGCATCCATTGCCTCCCCAGGGCCATTGACTTCACAGCCCATCACCGCAATCCTAGAAATGTGACTGAACCTATCCGGAAATTCCTCAACCAACCCTTTTAGCTCTTGTACCAGAGGCTTTGCGTCTACATAGGCCCTGCCACAGGTGGGACAAGCAATTATATCGACGCCCTGTCCCATACCCAAAAACCTCAAGATACTCCGTCCCAGCTTAACCTCCTCCATAGGCGGTCCAGAAAGGGAAACCCTCAGGGTATCGCCTATCCCCCTCGAAAGAAGGGCACCTATACCAATACTCGACTTCACAATTCCTGATTCCATATCACCAGTAGCAGTTACCCCAATATGCAGAGGATAATCACTCACATTGCGAAACATCTCATTGGCCCGTATAGTAGTCATCACATCCGATGACTTAAGGGAGACCTTTATATTGAAAAATCCCCTGTCCTCGAGTAACGAAATATAACGCTGAGCCGCCTTAACCATTGCATCTGCAGCAGGCATATCGGCTAGGCCTTCGGGAAGAGAACCCGAGTTTATGCCCACCCTTATCACCAAAGAAGGGTTAAAATCCTCCACCGCCTTAAGTATCTCCTTTATCCTGCGCCCATCTGAGATATTGCCAGGGTTGAGACGAATACCAGCACAACCCGCCTTAATTGCCTCTATAGCAAGCCTGTAGTTAAAGTGTATATCCGCCACTATAGGGACATCGAATTCCTTTACCACCCTGGCAAGGCTAGGTACATCCTCATTAAATTTTACAGACACCCTGATCACATCAGCACCAGCTACTATAAGCTGTCTTATCTGCATAGCCAGCGCAGGATAATCACGGGTCGGTAATTTGGTCATGGTCTGCACACTGATTGCAGAACCACCCCCTATAGGCAGATTCTTAAGGTATATTTTCCTCGACAGCATCATTGAGAGACAAATCGTTTATAGAGTTAATAGTATTTATACCATTTATAAGACTACCTGCACCAAAGTTGTGATGTCTTAGCTTGCGGATATCGTTGTAAAAGACAAAGGCCATTAAGATAATCAAGAGACTAAGGCCTGCCTTTGACAAGTAATCATAAAATCTATCCGGTACAGGCCTGCCTAATATGGCCTCAATAGCAAAGAAGAGCAGGTGGCCACCATCGAGCACAGGTATAGGTAGAAGGTTAAAGACAGCCAGGCTTATACTCAATGTCGCCAGCACCATCAATAGGACATTTATCCCTAAGGTCCTGGCCTTGGAAGTAACCTCATATATCCCTATAGGACCTGCCACAGCCTCTCTTATCTGCTTATTACCAGTTACCAATAGATAAATGGACTCCAGCACCATCCCCGTCGTTTGACGTACACGCATAAAGGCCTTTTCAGCCGCCCCCAAAAATGAAAATCGAACCGTCTCATAGGCCGACATATCCGGCATAACCCCAATTAGTCCCACCTTCTCCTTTTGTCCAAAGACATTCCTAACCTCTCTCTCCTGAGGAATCAGCCGTATAGTAATCTCCTTATCATTCCTCAAAACAAGGAGAGAGACCTGCCTACCAGCCCTACCTCTAATATAATCCGAAAGCTCATCCCATAGGTCTATCTTATGCCCGTCAATGGACAGTATCCTATCACCAGGCATAACCCCGGCCTTTTGAGCACTTGAACCATCCAATACCTTCCCTATAATCGGCAACAATTCGGGTGCACCAGAAAGATACACCCAGAACAACAAGAGAAAACCAGTGAGGTAATTCACAAGGGGACCAGCAGAGACAACTACCGCCCTCTGCCACAGGGGCTTGGAAACAAACTCCCCTGGTAGGCCCTTGCTTTCAGCGTAGCTTTCTCCTTCCATCTCAACAAAGCCACCTAAAGGGATAGCAGATACAACATATTCAGTACCCTTTTTATCCGTCCCAAGTCCAAATATTACCCTTCCAAAACCAATAGAGAACCGCTTCACCTTAACCCCAAAGAGTCGGGCAAAGAAAAAATGCCCCAGCTCATGGACCAGGATTAAGACCCCCAAAGAAATCAAAAACACAACTAGATTTAAAACAGTAGTCAACACATCAAACCTTTCTATGCTAGATTGTAAATCAACCCTTCCTTCTCAAATATAAAGACAAACCTATCATACAATGTGCTGCTATAAATATACTATAATAATTCAAATCTATTGCATTATATCACAAAATAAGCTCTATATTATACACTCAAGGTTATGGTGCCCCTGGCAGGACTCGAACCTGCGCTCCAGGCTCCGGAGGCCTGTGCTCTATCCCCTGAGCTACAGGGGCAAGAAATTTAAAGATATAAGATAATCCTTAATCACCCGTCTTGCCTTCCTCAATGCCCTTCTTCTGTGACTTATTTTATCCTTTTCTCTACTTGAAAGCTGGGCAAAGGTCTTATCATAACCGTAAGGCACAAATACAGGATCATAACCAAATCCATTTTTGCCCTTTGGCCTGAAGGCAATTTTTCCCCTGACCTGGCCGCTAACCAGGCCTATAAGACCATTCCTATCGGCCAGAGCTATATAACATACAAACCTGGCCCTTCTGTCTGGTTTATCCACCAACAAGTCCAGCAGTTTCCTATTATTGTCTTCATCGCTCTTGTGCTCCCCTGCGAACCTCGCAGAGTAGACTCCTGGCTTGCCGCCCAAGCTAAATACCTCAAGGCCTGAATCATCGGCCAGACAGAGAAGGCCTGTCTTCGCTGCAACCACCACGGCCTTCTTGACCGCATTACCCTGAAATGTATCGGTATCCTCCTCTATCTCGGGGATGGATTGGTCCACATCATCAAGGCTGCAAACTTCTAGGCCCAAAGCCTCACCTAATATCCGAGATATCTCTTCTACCTTTTTACCATTCCTTGAAGCTATCACCAATTTCATAACCTAGTTCTCTTCTTTCCGTATATCAATCCAGCCTCTCTACCTTACAGGACACAAAATAGGAACTTATTGCCGCAGAAAAGGCAGAGGCCGTCTCGACCCTGAGGATGAAATCCCCCAGACTAATCGGCTCTGCACCCCTTGCCAGGGCATAATCCAGCTCGGCCTCAGAAAAATCCCCTTCAGGCCCTATCATAATAACAATATATTCAAATTCTGACAAATCTTTATTGTGAAGGGCGTCAAAGAGGTGAGGGGCCCTGGCTCGCGCACCAAGGTTAGGAAGGAGTAACAAGGTCTTCTCCTTCTGGCTAAATACATCAACCACATCCGAAAACAGGGTAACCTTCCCTATTTCCGGCAAGAACAGATTCTCGCATTGTTTGCATACCTCTATAGCCTTCCTCTGCCAGCGCCCTTTGGACTGCCCGACCTCCAACCTGGCGACGGTCCGATCACAAAGCATAGGCAGGAGCAAATCTATGCCAAACTCGGCCGAGGACTCTACCACCCTATCAAATCTATTAGCCCCTATCAGAGAACAGGCTATAACAAACTTTGGACCAGACCGTTCTGCCCTAAATATATCCGTTACCTCAAGGGTCGCCCTATCTTTCTCAATCTCATTTAATCTGCACAAATACTGCCAGCCCCTGCCATTAAGCACTCCGACCATTTCTCCTGGACTGACTCGCCTGACATAGAGATGATGCAATTCAGCTTCATCGGTTATCTCTATCTTATTCCCTCTGGATAGGCCTTCAAGCGAGCTAACGAATAGGCGTACCATCTATCTCTTCCACCTCCAGGTAATTAAAGTCCCCTATATCGCTCTTGATCCTACCCGTCTCAAGGACTTCTATGACCTTCAATTCCCTGACTTCATCTCCTATTCTACACCTCCAATGCCCTGGCACCCCCCACAACCTCTTGCGGTACATAGAAAATACCTCCAAAAATCCCCTAGCCAGGGTCCTATCAATCCAGTCTAATAACAAAAAAAACCCTTCATAGGTATTGCTCAGCATATCTGTCAAATCCCCTATTCTGATCGCTGACCTCTCCAGAGATGATAGATCATTAAATAAATTTAGACCAATCCCACACGCATATATTCCAGGCTGAATAGACTCTATCAGAATTCCACCCAATTTGGCTCCAGCATAAAATATATCATTAGGCCACTTTATTTGTGCATCTATCTCTATCTCTTTGAGAAAATCTATAATAGCAACCGCCAGATAGAAACCTATCTGGTGTGCCATCTCTTCTTTCCAATCAATAAGAAAAGAGAGGTATATACCACCCTCCTTAGAGTCCCAGCTCCGGGAAAATCTCCCCCTGCCTGCATCTTGTCGGCGGGCCACACACACATCGCCACTAGATAGCCACCCATTCAAAAAGGCTTCTTTTATCCAATCCTGCGTAGAGACAAGCCTATCAAAATAATATAGTCTATTTCCTACCCTTGGCATAATCTGCCAACACCTGCGACAGATCCATATCCTTTAAGTCAATCACCCGAATCTCTCCTGAAGCCCTGCTCTTTATCTCGACCTTATTGTCAGTTGCCTTCTTTCCAACAATAATCTGAATCGGTATCCCTATAAGGTCAGCGTCATTAAACTTTACTCCGGCCCTCAGGTCCCTATCGTCCCACAAAACAGAAACACCCTCCTGCCCAAGCTGTTCGTATATCTGACTTGAGACCTCCATCATCGCAGCATCCGAAGGATTCAGGGTAACCAGAAGCACATCAAATGGGGAGATCTCCTCTGGCCAGATAATACCTTTCTCGTCGTTGTGCTGCTCTATAATCGCAGATATAAGCCTGCTAACACCTATCCCGTAACAGCCCATAATAACGGGCTTGCTCTTCCCATCCCTATCCAGGAAGTAGAGATTCATTGATTCACTGTACTTAGTTCCCAGTTTAAATATGTGTCCTACCTCTATTGCCGGCAATATCTCCACTTCCCCTGCCCCGCAAGAAATACAGGACTGAGCCGTCTCCTCCCCACCAAACCTTGCCCCGCATTTTTTACAGATAATCAATTTATCCTCCCCACAGGGCGCCGGCACCAGAAATTCAGCCGACTCACTGCCCCCCATAACACCTGTATCTGCCTGTATAGCCGCAAAATCAAGCCCCATTCGTGAGAATATACGATTATAGGCATCAAACATAGCCGAATAAGACCTATCCAATCCCTCCTCGTCAACATCAAAGCTGTAGGCATCCTTCATAATGAATTCACAACAACGGATCAGACCAAACCTGGGCCTCAGTTCATCCCTAAACTTTGTTTGTATCTGATAGAGAATAACCGGCAGATCCCTGTAAGAACGTATATCCTGCCTTGCCAGAAAGGTTATCACCTCTTCATGAGTAGGGCCAAGCGCTAGTCGTCTGCCCTTTCTATCCTCAAACCGTATCATAACATCGCCAATGACCTCATCTCGTCCCGACTCCTGCCACAATTCCACCGGCTGGATGGCCGAAAGCAAGACCTCCTGCCCACCGGCTGCATCCATCTCCTCACGAATAATCGATTCTATCCTTCTCAATACTCTCAACCCCATAGGCATATACAGATAAACGCCGGCTATCAGCATCCTGACCAGGCCTGCCCTCAACATCAGCTTATGACTGGTTATTTGTGCATCCTGGGGTGCTTCTTTAAGTGTGGGCAAGTGATAGGAAGACCACCTCATTTTCCTCCTCCCTTTTTTGCCTTGGCCTGAGTGCTTATAAGTTGCTCAAGTTCTTTCATAAATTCCCTGACATCCTTAAACTGTCTGTAGACAGAGGCAAACCTGACATATGCAACATCATCCAGCCTCGACAATCCATCCATCACCTTCTCCCCTATTGCCTCTGCCTGTATCTCAGTATCATAACCAGCACGGATGTCCTTCTCAATAGAATCTACCAGTTTTTCTATCTGTTCTATAGATACAGGCCTTTTCTCACAGGCCTTTATTATTCCATTCAGTATCTTGTTCCTGTCAAATATCTCCCTGCGGCCATCGCGTTTTACCACGAATAAAGGAACATCCTCTATATGTTCATAAGTAGTAAACCGCTTGCCGCATCCCATACACTCCCTGCGCCTGCGAATGACTGCGCCGTCTTCTGATTCCCTTGAATCAACTACTTTATCCGTCTTATGCCCGCAAAAAGGACATCTCATAAACAAATCCTCCGTATAAAAATAACAATGTAAGGACTACATCCGTTCAGGTGCCGAGATACCAAGTAGATCCAGCCCTTTTTTGAGGACGATCCTTGAGACCTCAACTATTCCCAGACGAAAGGCTGTCTTAAGTTCGTCTTCGGATATAACCCGACAGCGCTCATAAAATCTATGGAAAGCAGCAGCAAATGTGCGCAGGTACTCATTCAACGGGTAAGGGTCCAGGTCGAATAGACAGGCCTCGATTACTGACTGGAACCTCAGGGAAAGCGAAATAAGTTGCCTTTCTTCTGCCTCTATCTCTCCATCCCAAAATCCCTTCTCAAATAAATCAATAGACATTCCCTCTGGGGAAGTTCCTGACATCTCCATAATCCTACAGGCCCGTGCATAGGCGTACTGGACATAGTAGACAGGGTTCTCAGGGGCCTGTTTTTTGGCTAGGTCTATATCAAAATCCAGATGGCTGCTCGTACGACGCATCAATAGGAAGAATCTCGCTGCGTCAACACCGACCTCATCCATAAGCTCATCTATAGTAATGTATTCTCCCTGTCTTGTAGACATCGCCAGAGGTCGACCATTTTTATATAGTGTCACCAGCTGGACAATAATGACATCAAAAAGGTCTGGATTAAATCCAAGGGCATCTATTGCCGCCTTGACCCGTGCAATATAGCCGTGATGGTCTGGTCCCCACATATCGATAATCCAGTTGTATCCCCTCTCAAACTTGTTTCGATGATAGGCAATATCGGCTGTAAAATAGGTGTTAGATCCATCACTTTTTATCACCACTCTATCCTTATCATCGCCAAAACGCGTAGAGGCAAACCATACCGCACCGTCTTTCTCGTATAGAAAGCCCCTGTCTCTGAGTATATCCAGGGCCTCCTTGACCTCGCCCTCCTTCTCCATTGCCTCCTGAGAAAACCAATTATCAAAGCTAACCCCAAACCTGTAGAGCTCATCTTTTATTATTCCAAGTATCTCACCTACTGCAAATCTCGAGAACTCCTCTATAGGGGCATCATCTATCGATTCTATCTTTTCCCTACACACAGAAAGAAACCTAGCCGCTAATTCCTTTAAATACGCCCCTTTATAGCCACCCTCAGGTATCAAACAGCTCCTCCCCAAGGTCTCCAGACAACGCTCTTTCAGTGAACGACCCAGTAAATCTATCTGAACCCCTACATTATTGAGATAATACTCCGTATCGACCTTATGTCCAGCATACCTCATTATCCTCACTAGGGCATCGCCAACCGCTGCCTGACGGGCATGAGCAATAGAAAGCGGACCAGTAGGATTTGCGCTAACATACTCAAATAAGACCCTGCGTCCCTCTTCGACAAAACCCTTTACAGGCAGCTCTCCAGATGAAATTATAGACTTCATAAAATCGACAATTGCCTTCTTTGAGAAGAATATATTGATAAACCCAGGTCCTGCTACCTCTGCCTTCTCAAGGAGTTGACCTGCTTCAGATGCTAACAATGCCTCGACTATCTCAGCGGCAATATCCCGCGCAGGGCGCTGAATTTCTTTGGAAAGCTGCATTGCGATCGGCGTATAAAAATCCCCATATGAAATATCCTTTGTCGGGAACAATAATATGTTGACAGGTTTGCTAAATTTATCAGTTACAATCTTTTTAAGTGCCTTTTCTATAAGTGTTTTCATATCCTACTCCGGCAATAATTAAAATTATATATACCAAATCAAATATCGGATCATACAAACCAATGGAAATTATTTCACTATACCCCAAATTCTTTGTCAAGGTAAATATCTATTGGACAATTGCACATCTATTCAACCGTCACTGACTTCGCAAGGTTTCTCGGCTGGTCGACATCGCATCCCCTTGCAACAGCAACGTAATAAGCAAACAACTGTAACGGTATTATATTCAGAATAGGAGAAAAGACTTCATTAATCTTTGGCAAGTAGATTACCTCCTTAAACTCCTGCCCTATATGAGAGTTTCCAGAAGTTGCCAAGATTATTATCTTTCCCTTGCGTGCCTTTATCTCCTCTATATTCGAGTACATCTTTTCGTATACAAACGAATCTGTTGCTATACAGACTACCGCACGATATTCGTCTATAAGTGCAATTGGGCCATGCTTCATCTCACCTGCAGGATAACCTTCGGCAGGTATATAAGAGATCTCCTTCAATTTAAGGGCCCCTTCCAAGGCAGTGGGATAATCCAGGTTCCTTCCAAGATAGAGGAATGAACCAAAGTGATGGTGATGATGGGCCAGACGCTGCAACTCATTTTTCTGCTCAATAACCTGATTCACAGCCGAATAAATATCAGACATATCGGCAATATAGCTATCTATACCTTTCCCTCTCTTCTGGGCAAGGAAAAAGGCAAGCAAATACATTATCACAAGCTGTGCAGTATAGGCCTTAGTAGAGGCAACACTTATCTCTATCCCGGCGTGGGTGAGTATCACTGCATCTGCCGCACGAGTAAGAGAAGAACCCACCACATTACAAACCGCAAGTACCTTTACTCCTTCTTTTCTAAATTTCTCCACAGCGGCAAGGGTATCGGCCGTCTCACCAGACTGGCTTATCGCAATGCAAAGGGCCTCATCCTCTACGACGATATCCCTATACCTCCACTCACTTGCCACATCCACCTCAACCGGGATTCCCGCAAAGCGCTCTATCACATACTTCCCAACCAGACCAGCATGATAGGCCGTCCCACAACCAACAATGTATATCTTCTTCAAACCCGACACATCCATATGAGACAACTCAGGAAAGACCACATCACTGCCCCTTATATGGAGTTTGTACAGCTTATTTATCACACCAGGCTGCTCGTGTATTTCTTTCAACATAAAGTGGGGATGGCCGCACCTCTGTGCCTGGGATATATCCCAATCAATCTCACTGATCTCAACAGCTTTCTCTCGAGAACCATTCTCTATACGAATAGAAGGCGCAACTCCACTAACATCTACAACATCCCCGTCGTCAAGGTAGACGACCTTCTTAGTAAACATCAATATAGGAGTAATATCGCTGGCAAATATAACCTTATCATCGGCAATACCCATTACTAGAGGCGAACCCTTTCGAGCCGCAACTATACGATTATTTTCATCTTTAGTTACCACTGCCAAGGCATATGCTCCTTCCAGAACCTTTACTGTTTCCTTTAACGCCTTGTATATATCGCCTTTATAGTTTTCCTCCAATAGGTGGGCAATGACCTCTGTGTCTGTCTCTGATACAAATTTGTGGCCTCTATCGATAAGCCCTTGCTTTAATTCCAGATAATTTTCTATTATACCGTTGTGTACTACGGCAATGCTGTTGCTGCAATCCGTATGGGGATGGGAATTCCTATCACTCGGCTCACCATGAGTTGCCCATCTGGTATGGCCTATCCCGACCATAGCGGAAAGGTCCCTGCGGCCCACCAGCCTCTGCAGCCCCTTTATCTTACCTTTCTTCTTAAATAAAACTAGTTTATCATCCTTTAGCACACAGATGCCCGCTGAATCATAGCCCCTGTATTCCAACAGACTCAATCCATCGATGAGTTCCTTTGCCTTATCTCCAGTTCCTAGTATGCCAACTATTCCGCACATTCAAGTACTACCTCTACAGTTACACGCTTCCTACCTTTTACCATAGTCTCAAATTCCCTACGTCTTATAACCAGCCTGTCAGAACCGCCGGGTATTCTATTGCTCCCGATCTTTACATAACTTATAACGTACTGACCCCAGTCAAGGCCGTCTTTATTTTTTATCCTTATGCGTGTCTTTTTGCCAAGCAAAAGACAATCGATCTCAATGGTATCCCCATTATGAAAGAATTCCCTGCTTAATCTGGGTTCAAAGACGATATCTCCCAAATCCGAGGCTACCCCCAATACATACCTGTATATTGTTAGGATATACCAACTGGCCGAGCCAGTAAGATAGGAATACATACCCCGTCCCTCATTATTATAATACTCAGAGAGGCAGGGAAAACTACGCGACTTCTCAAAGTCCATAGCCAGCTTATACAGGCTCAGAAGGGCCTTTTCGGCCTCTTTAACCAACCCCTGTCTAAACAAGGCATTGGCATACATCACCACCATATGCGAAAATATCGCTCCATTCTCCTTCTCTCCAAAGGCAAAGGCAAAGGCCCTACCCAGTTCAGGATAGATATCCCCAAAATCCGTATTAAGTCTATAGCCCTTTACCTCTTTGTCGAATAAAAATTTATCAACGGATAAAGATATCTCTTTTGCCAGGGCCTTATCTGCTGTCCCTTTCATCAGTGCAAAGACCTGACCCGTCAGAGTTGCCCTGACTAGACCATCGTTTACCCCGCAAACCCTGCGCCCGAGATTATCGTAATAACCATTAAATAAACGATGTCCTTCTATCTCTATCAGTTCCTTTTTCAACAGATGCTTGCGCATATCCTGTGCCTTTTTCCGCAAGATATCCGCCAATTGCCTCGTATCAACACTCATCTGTTCACCAGATACACCCCTTGACTGCACTGCCTCAAAGTAACTACTTAATAGCCTACGCTTCTCAGACACAGAAGAAGGCAGTTCCAAAAGATATGCCATCTCTCGCAACAAGGCCACCTCTCTGACCTCATCTGATATACGCTCCAGCAACTCGGCTATCTCAAGGAGATTTCCGGCATAAAAGTGGGTAAAGGCAACACTCTCACCCCTCTCCCTTGCCATATCCAGACCATCGTTCCAATCGGCATCCTCGAGCAGGATATTGCCATTATCGCCCACATTAAAGACCTGGACCAGATGTTGGAGAAGGATGTGCTCAAGTATAGTCCCCTTATAAACCTCATTATTAGCCGTCTTAAATACAGTCTCACCGTTCCAATTATAATCATACCTGCGAGCGCGAAATATCTGAGCATCTCGAAAATACGTAGCCCTCTCAAAAAGAATCCGCCAGTCCCCTGTTTGATCGATATAAAGCCTTGTGGTCTCCCATGGCCATACTCCATGGTCCATCCATACTCGGGTTATTTTATTTCTATCAGCTATGAACTCTCCCTTTCCTTTACCTATAATCGTTGCGTTGGATCCATCTATCCTGACGCCATTGAAATTATTCAATATATCCTGGCGAGCCTCTTCGGGATTACGTAAGAGAAGGCCTAATAAATCCTGCCACAGATCACGCCATCCTCGTCCCCCTCGACCATAGTCGAAATCAGGGAGAAAAGAACAACCATATATCTTCCTTAAATATGGCTGGATGCCCACCCATACAAGCCAGTTAGAGAAATCAGAATCTGGAAAACGGAACCTCAACGTATTGATATAATCTATCCAGATCCTCTTGCTCCGTCTTAAGGCTGCCTCAGGCTTCATCCGTCTAATAAAACGAGAAAACCCCTCCTCTTCTCCATCCTTCCCAATAAACAAGGCTACTGCAAACTCAACAACATCGCCCTTTTTGAGGGTTACCTCTGGCAATACCAGCCCTGCAACGACCTCTTTCCCCTGTACATTGCTGTTATTGGCCTTGGCACTCAACAAACCAACTGGATTGAGCATATCCCCACTACCCACGACATCATCATAGCTGGCAAACACCTCCTTAAGTCGTCTATCAGCGAATGCACAATAAACAACATCATTTATCCTGTGGCCCCTTTCATCAAAGGACATCGTAGGTCTAACAACTAGTCCATTCGAAAAAAGCCTCACTCTATTTAATAACGAGGTTACGTGCCTATGGTCCCTTATATTATCGGCTGACCTGGCATAGACAGGAGCAACAAAAATAGGATTAAACCCTAGAGATTTGCGAGCAAGGCTTTTCATCTTTACCCAAAAGATCTGGGCACTTATCCTATAATCGACAAAAGAAGTAACGCTGCCCGTCAGCCCAAGCTCAACACTATCAAAGAACACCGTAAACCATCCTACACCTGCTTCAACTCGCAATTTTACAGGCCAGAGATGATTCAGATGGGTAGAAGACTTGCCCACAACAGAATAAAGTCCCTTGGGAAACCTCAACCAGATATTAACCGAGGTCTTATCGTTGGTAAGATTTATACGAGAGACAGGCGGAAGAAAAAAATGTTCCTGATCAATCTTTAGATCGCCGTCCAAGAACGGGGTTATACTCGCCATTAACTCCTGATTGCAGAGGGGGAAATATGCATCCCTGACCAGCGGCTCCTCTGCAACAAACGAACCGTAAGGATCGATAAACCTGCAGTCCATACAAATACCTATCTCCTATGTACATTTTATTTTTATCTTATACGGATTTATTCAGATTCCTTCTTCACACCCTTCTCTATAACCTCTGGTTCCTGAGATTCGGCTTGTTCAGCAGATTCCCCTTCTGCTTGACCACCTCCTGCATATTCGACCAAAAATACAGCAGTATCGCCTGCCTCTAATATCCGTACCCCCTCTGGCGGTTTTATATCTGAGACATGGACAGAATCCCCTATATCAAGGCCAGAGACATCAACGACTATTGCATCCGGGATATTAGTAGGCAGACATTCTATATCTATCTCCCAAACCATATGCTCGAGAACCCCGCCCTTCTTCACACCAACCGGCTCACCCTTTGCCTTCACTGGCACCCTGACATGCACGGCCTCGGTCATAGAAATCTGATGGAAATCCACATGGTTTATCCTATCCATAACCGGATCATGAGATATCTCCTGAATAATTACCGTATAGTCTTTATTACCATCTTCGGACTCTATTGTCATATCGATTATCGTATTCTCCCAATGGTGATGATGGAGAAACTTTACGAATTCAGGATAAGGAAACATCACAGGAACAGCACCCTCTATATCCTTTCCATAAACTACCCCAGGGATAAAGCCCTCCTCTCTCAATTTATTTAAATACCCCTTTGTCTTTATAGGTCTTTGTTTTACACTCATCTTAACTCTATCCATTACTATACCTCCTTATCTAGCTACTTGATCAAATAGACAACTAATAGAAACCTCCCAGTGAATACGCTTTATCGCCTCAGCAAATAGAGGAGCAACCGATATTACCTCTATTTTATCTTCAGGAGCATGGGGAATACTATCGCTTATAAACAGTCGCTTGATTTCAGAGTTTGCCAATTTCTTCACAGCATCGCCTGCCAGTACACCATGGGTTATCATCGCATAAATGTCCTTTGCTCCGGCCTTCTTCAGTGCAGCCGCTGCCTCTATCAAAGATCCCCCAGTGGCGATTATGTCATCTATTATCACAAGATTTCTCCCCTTAACCTCACCCAATATATTCATTGCCTCGGCCTTATCCGCATCCACCCGCCGTTTATCCACAATCGCAAGCCCTGCACCCATCTTCTTGGCATAGGCCCTTGCCATCTTTATACCACCGACATCCGGCGAAACGATCGTCAAGTCAGGGATATTCATCTCCTTTAAAAAGCTTATAAACACATTTATTGCGTAAAGATTGTCCACTGGAATATCAAAAAATCCCTGTATCTGGCCGGCATGCAAATCCATAGTCAGAACCCTATCCGCACCAGCGACCGTCAACAGATTGGCAACCAATTTGGCAGTAATCGGGACGCGCGGCTGGTCTTTGCGGTCCTGCCTTGCATACCCGTAATAGGGCATTACCGCTGTTATTCGCTTGGCCGATGCCCTCTTCAAGGCATCTATCATTATAAGTAACTCCATAAGGTTATCATTGGTAGGCGGACAGGTGGGCTGTATCACAAAGACATCCTTACCCCTGACGTTTTCATTTATCTTTACCCTTACCTCTCCATCGCTAAATCTGGTAACCAAAGCATCACCTAGAGGAATACCAAGGTGATTACAGATATCCTCTGCTAGTCGTTTATGGGCATTTCCCGCAAAAACAGACAGCTTATCCATCTACCTACTCCTATTTTTAGAGAGACTCCTGGCCGGAACACCTACGACAACATCACCGTTAGCGACATCGTGATGCCTCGTAACCACTGCCCCAGCACCGACCACGGCCCGATCTCCAACCTTTACTGGCGCAACGAGAATAGCCCCGCTGCCAATAAACGAATGCCTTCCAATCTTCGTCTTATGCTTTTGCCTTCCGTCATAGTTCGCCGTAATCGTTCCGGCACCTATATTTGTTTCATCTCCAACCGACGTATCTCCCAGATAAGTAAGATGTTTTACATATACACTATTTTTCAAATTAGACCTGTTTATCTCTACGAAATTCCCAACAATGGAATTGTCACCTATCTGTGTGCCACTCCTCAAATGGGCAAAGGGGCCTATCTGACAACCCTTGCCAATTCTAACATCTTTTCTAATCACCGTAAACGGCATAATCTCAGTATCCCTGCCAATTCTGACACCCTCCTCTATCCAGACGGTCTCAGGCATATGGACTGTAACTCCGGAATCCATATGCGACTCTATAATGCGCATACGAGCAATCTCCTCTGCCAGGGCCAGGTCCTGACGCGAATTTATCCCCAGGGCCTCATCTTCATCTGCCCAGACCACCGAAAGGCCCATCTGACGATCGTAAAGATAAGAGACAATGTCCGTAAGATAGTACTCGCCTTGTCGATTGTCCTTTCTCAACCCAGCTAAGGCCTTTTTTAACTTTTCTCTAAACACACAATAGGCACCTGTGTTTATAAACGGTATATCTTGGCCCTGCATATCACTATATTCAACCACCTTCTCGGCCAAACCATCCTTATCTACCCACAATCTACCATACGAACCAGGATCTTCAGCAAACGCTCCGAGAATAGCCCCGGTCTTATTCTTGTCCGCAGAAGATATCAAGGCCTTTATACTCTCTCTCAAGATAAGTGGCATATCCCCGCACAAAACAAGGGTCAAATCTGCCTTTAAGGCCTTCATCGCCGCCTTGACTGCCCCACCCGTACCATTTAAGACTCGCTGGTGGACAAACTCTGCCTCATATCCATTATATACAACTGCCCTGCGCACCTTATCAGCACCATAGCCAAGGACAATAACAACCCTATCCACCAGACCATCTATCGCATCCAGTACCCAGAACAGGGCAGGTTTACCCAGGACAGGATGCAGGACCTTGGGCAGATCAGACTTAATACGCTTACCCTTGCCTGCGGCCAGAATCACCGCATCTACAGATGTCTTCTTTCGCCTTTTCCCCATAATTTTAAAATCAATTGCCTACCCACAAACCTACAACAGACTGTGGCAAATAAGTTTGCAATTATACTACAAAAATCACGGCTATCAAATCAAATAATTAACGATATATCTTTATCCCGGATTATGCATTAGAATTCTTTACCTTCCAGCGATTGTTAATCAAACATCTCTTTCCTCATCCAAAAATAACTCAAAGCTAAAATCTCAAAGGTCAAATCCACAGCTTAACACCTTAAATCTTTTTATTCTATCCTTTATTTCTCTTCTCTTCATCGTCAGCTGAGCTGCCAATTCTTGCACTCCGATTTTGCCTCCCTTAACTCCGCTTTCTCTATATCCCATGTTAAAAATAGTTTTGAGCTTTAAGTTGTGGTTTTTAGTTTTAACTTTTGAGTTTTTAGTTTAACCACATGGTGAATTCTTATTTTTAGCTTTTCCTATTGTCCCACAACGAGTTCCATTATATTGCAAATTCCTAATTTGGGTTAATTTATTAGATAGAACAAAACACATCTATAAGCCCCTTAAAATCCATAGCATTAGATGCCTTAAAAAATAAATAATGCCTATCCCTTAAAAATTCTAGTATCTCCTCCTCTTTCCTATGCCAATTCTCCAGTAATAGGCCGTCCACAGACTCATATTTGGCCGCATCAACCATATGCCTGCCGACAAATACAAAACCTGCCTTTGGGAATAAATATCTGGCGTAAGCAACCACATCCCTATGATAGGAAGCAACCCCTTCTCCCAGCTCCAGCATATCTCCCAGGACAATCCCAATATCAGAGGAATAGCTACCATAAAGATTGGAAAACATAGACAGAGAGGCCTTCATCGAGCCTGGATTTGCATTGTAGGCGTCATCTATTATAACCCTATCTCCCAGCCTTATCGTCTCAAATCGCCTCTTGGGAAAGGAAAATGACTCCCAATCTACAGCAGAAAAATCCAAGGAAAGATAGGAAAAGAGCGCCTTCAGCATCCCAAACATATCCCTAAGGTGCTCTGCATCATAGGGAAACCCATAAGGAACCGCTGCCTGCGCAGTGAAGGATATCTTCGGCCTTGAGGCCTCTTTGAACGACCAGAAGAACCTTATCGGCGCGTAACAGACATCCGCATATTTCGCTATAGCAAACTTCTCCCTTACCAGGCCATCCATATCCTTCAAGCCCTCAAGGTGTGACGGATATAAACTGGTAATAAAAGCAATGGAAGGCCTTGCTATGTCAGCCAAATAGCCAATATCACCTGGCCTATTCGTGCCGAGCTCAAGGATCCAGAAATCCGCTGAAAGGTTCGCTGAAAGGACAGAAAGGGGCAGACCTATCGCATTGTTAAAGTTTCCCCTGGAGACACCTGCCTCCTTTCCAACTGCAGACAATGCAAAGGAAAGCATAGCCTTAAATGTAGTCTTACCCGCACTGCCAGTAATACCGATTACCCTGCCTTTGAACTCGGCCCTCTTCTTACTGGCCTCCTGCCCCAGAAAGGCAATCGTATCCTCAACAACGACAATCCTATCATCCCTTTTCCCCTCATAAGAGCGCGGAACCACGCACATAAGCGCGCCCCTCTTCAGGGCATCCTGGACAAAGTTTACCCCTCCCCTTATTGCTACAAAGGTATCTCCTGGTTCTATCTGGCGAGAGTCTATCTTGATGGAGCCCATTCCTCAACTACCCTTTTATCAGAAAAATATATCTTCTCACTGCCGATTATCTGATAGTCCTCGTGTCCCTTACCTGCAATCACAACCACATCTCCTTCACCCGCCATATCAAGTGCGCTGTATATAGCCCTGTGTCTATCTACCTCTATAACATAGTTGGCCCTCTCAGAGAAACCAGCTATAATATCGTCTATAATTCTCTCTGGATCTTCCGTCCTGGGATTGTCGCTGGTAACCACGGCAAAGTCAGAAAACATCTCCACTGCCTCTGCCATAAGCGACCGCTTTGCCCGGTCCCTATCCCCACCTGCCCCAAACACGCATATAATTTTTCTAAACACACCCATCATCCGCAAGGAACCAAGAAGGTGTTTAAGCCCATCAGGGGTATGTGCATAATCTATCACCACTGTCCTGCCATCCACCTTCAGCACCTCCATCCTGCCAGGTACCCCTGGAAAAGAGGACATAAATCCCGCCAGCCTATCTATATCATAGCCAAGCGATGCAACCGACAAGACTGCCTGAACCGCGTTATAGATATTGTGTATCCCTAACATAGGCAGAAAACACTGATGCCTTTTCTTGTCAAATGAAAAGGCAAAGTTTACCCCATCTTCTCGAAACTCAATATCCGAAACAACACATTCTCCGCCTTCTCCCACACCTATGCAATGCACTCTTCGCCTTAGCTGAGCATATAAACTGCGACCATACTCATCATCTACATTTATTATAGCGGCTCCTTCATCCTTTAAATGGGAGACAAACAATAATCTCTTTGCCGAGAAATAATCATCCATATCCGCGTGATAATCCAGATGGTCCTGAGAAAGGTTCGTAAATACCGCCCTGTCGAACATAAAATCGCCCAGACGCCCTTGGGAAAGTGCATGAGAAGAGACCTCCATCACCAGATGTCTTATCCCCTGCCTCTGTCCTTCTCTTAATAATATAAGAAAATCTTCAATACCAGGGGTAGTAGTACCAGAGGAGACCTTCCTGCCACCAATGCGGTAATTTATTGTACCTGCTATAATAGAATCAATCCCTAGTCTGGAAAGCAAAAACTCTATCATATAAGAAACCGTTGTTTTACCATTCGTTCCGGTTATCCCTATAGAGACAAAAGAATCCAGATCCAAGCCATAAAACGAGGAGAACAGCTCCCAGAACAGGGCCTTGGTATCCTTGACCCGGAACACAGCCACTCCTTCGACGGCACTGGAAAAGCCAAAGCCTTCCTCCACTACTAGGGCCCTTGCCCCTGCCCTAACAGCATCTTGGATAAAACTATGACCGTCTAAAGAGAACCCTTTTATGGCGACAAAACAATATCCATATCTGATGCGCCTGGAGTCAGAAGTAACACCTGAGATCCCAAGATCGAGTATATCCTTGATAACAGCATTCATAAGCTCTTATCTCTTCAAAAATAGGACATCAAAGGCGCTATCGCCTCTTCCGCCTCCTCATAACCGTCATTGTCTCAATATGGCCAGTATTCGGGAAAAAGTCGAGGAAGTATACCTTCTCTATTTTATAAACCTCCTTTAATTCCAGCAAATCTCTCCTTAACGTCATTGGGTCACAGGAGACATAAAACAGATTCCTTATCTTCCCATTCTTGCGCAAAAATTCCCTGACTGATCTGGAGAGCCCCTTTCTCGGAGGATCTACTATCACAGTATCTATTCTAGCGCGCATACGCCTGTCCTCAAAGATCTCCCAGGCAACCGAACCAGCAGAACCCAGCTTAAAAGAGAAATTGCCAAAGGTATTATATTCACTATTCACATCCAACGCCTTCTTGCAGATAGGGGCCTGCTCAACTCCGTAGACCCATCGAACCATATCAGACAGCGACAGGCCCAACAAGCCCACTCCGCAGAATAAATCCAGTACAACCCTTGCATCAATCCGCATAGTCTCCTGCCTCAACAAGGACACAAGCCTTTCTGCCATCTCAGTATTTACCTGGAAAAAACCATCTCCATAGTAGCGGAAACGCCTGCCCGAAACCTCTTCCTCCAGCCAATCCCTCCCAACAAGCGGACGAACTGAAAGCCCTTTAATCCGCACCACACCCGCAAACCCAAGATCAGAAAATACGCTGACATCATCGCCGGACAATTCTCCATCACCTTTTACATATAGAATAAGCAATACCTCACCATTCCTATTTACCCGAAACCCAATCCTTTCCAAGCTCATAGGCCCTTTCTCTTGCATCCGTCTTCTAACCAAGGCAAATTTTTCATTTATCTCCTTCCTGAGCAGTGCGCAGGACTCTACGTCAACAGTATTCCCCAATGCATCCCTATACCCAAATCTATTTTCATCCCAATCAATGTGAAAGACCGCCTTGTTGCGATAGTGAAAGATGGTGTTGGCTGGTTCAGAGAATATCTTCTGAGAATAAATACCCTTCAAGATTCCCGCAAGCTGGCGCAACTTCAATCTCACCTGATAGGGATAATCGATCACCTGATAACCCGAACAAATGCGATAATGCAAGCACCTAGGATTAGTCCTATGGGAAGAAGGCCGAATTACGCGCAATAATCTGGCCTCATCATAACTCTTGTGACGATGTATAAGCTCTGCCTCTATCAGCTCTCCATCTATCCCTTCGTCTACAAATACGGCTTTGCCTGAATCATCCTTGCAGAGGGCCTTACCCGGATATACAACATCCTTTACTATTAATTCCATAACAAACCTTTGCTCTTACTCTTCCAACCTATTCCTTATCTCATCAATCAGTTTATCAATGCCCTCCCCAGTCCTGGCTGAGATTAAGACAGGGCGTTGATTGGTGCGGGCAATAAATTCATCGACAATACTATAATCCTCCAGCAGATCTATTTTATTGAGGACCACAATCTGGGACTTCTCAAGAATAGAAGGATTGTATCTCCTCATCTCCTCTAGCAGTATAACATAGGCATCCCAGGCAGCTATCTCAGTCATCGGAGAGGCATCTATCAGATACACGAGTATTCTGGCCCTCTCTATGTGCCGCAGAAACTTATCTCCTAATCCCTTACCTTTATGTGCCCCCTCTATTATCCCCGGCATATCCGCAATTACCACATCCAAGTCTGCAAGCATCCCCAATACTGGATTTTTGGTAGTAAATGGATAGGCCCCAACAACCGAACCCGCACCAGTAAGGGCATTAAGCAGCGTAGACTTACCAGAGCTGGGCAGGCCAACTATACCAACATCTGCCAAGACCTTCAGTTCCAGATTAAGCTGGCGTTCCTGACCCTCACCAGGAGGCACAACAGAGTGATCCCTGGTATAGGCACTGCCAATCCCTCCTTTACCGCCACGGGCCACAACCACCTTCATCCCAGGGCTAGAAAGGTCCTTTAAGAGTTTGCCCGTAAGTGCATCCCTTACAAGAGTACCAACAGGGACGCGAATAATTAGATCCTCTGCATTCGCCCCATGCCTTTTATTACTGCTTCCATGCTTTCCGTTATCTGCCTTAAAATGCTGTCTGAAGTGCAAGTGTCTGAGGGTATTTATAGAGGGATCGGCCTGAATAACAACATCCCCGCCCTTTCCACCGCATCCCCCATCAAAGCGGGGATAACGCATGTATTTATTCTTATACTTGCTGGGGCAGCCCCTGCCGCCATCGCCAGCCTTTACCCATATTCGTACTTGGTCTATTGCCATCAGGCAAGAGGCTCAACGGCTACAAGGCCAGGCTTTGGGAAAGAGACAACCCCATCTATCAGGGCAAAGAGGGTATAATCCCCTCCCATACCTACATTCCTGCCGGGCTTAAACTTCGTTCCCCTCTGTCGGACTATTATCGTACCAGCCTTCACATACTGGCCACCGAATCTTTTTACTCCAAGAAATTTTGCCCTGGAATCGCGGCCATTTTTGGTACTACCCATTCCTTTCTTATGAGCCATAACTCACACCCCTTTCACCTTTATTTTTATTAAGAACGAAGAAGAAAGCATGGAGAATGAAGGGATTATTTTTCATAAAATATCTTAAGCTTCCCTCCTCATCCTTCATGCTTTTTAACACTTTTTATTGCACAACTTCATTTAGAAATCTTATTTATCTTCACTCTAGAAAGCCTCTGTCTGTGCCCATTTTTTACACGATATTTATGCCTTCGCCTGTATTTAAATACGATTACCTTCTTACCTTTTCTCTGTTCCTCCAGAGTCGCCTTTACTTCCATCCCTTCTATATAAGGGCTACCTACATGTATCTTCTGTCCATCTGAATACAGCAACACCTTATCAAAGATAACAAGGGAACCCTCTTCCCCATCTATTTTCTCCACATCCAGCACACTGCCTTCCTCTACCTTATATTGCTTTCCACCCCATTCCACAACCGCATACATAATAAAACCTCCTTAAATATCCATTTATATATAGAGCATGGATAATAAAAATCTCTTCCTACCTTATCCTCAATTTTTAAAACCTTCTCTTAATCTTAAACTTAATTTTAGAATTGTAAACAATTCCTAGAGAATCGTCAAGGACTAAATTAATAATACGTCCCCGGAGGGATTCGAACCCCCGACACGCGGCTTAGAAGGCCGCTGCTCTATCCTACTGAGCTACGGGGACATAATCAAAATCGGGGAGGTGGGATTCGAACCCACGACCCCCTGCTCCCAAAGCAGGTACTCTAAACCAAACTGAGCCACTCCCCGATAAACAGAAATAAACCCAGATTATGCATTATTATGCATGAGAATTCTTTATCTTCCATCGCCCTGTTAATCAAACCTCTCTTTCCTAATCCAAATATAACTCAAATCTAAAATCTCAAAAGTCAAATCCACAGCTTAAAACCTTAAATCTCTTTATTTTATCCTTTCTTTTCTCTTCATCGTCAGCTGAGCTGCCAATTCTTGCACTCCGATTTTGCCTTCCTTAACTCCGCTTTTTCTGTATCCCATGTTAAAAATAGTTTTGAGCTTTAAGTTGTGGTTTTTAGTTTTGACTTTTGAGTTTTTAGTTTAACCGCATGGTGAATTCTTATTTTTAGCTTTTCCTATTGTCCTACATCATCATATTTTAATTCCCTATTGTACAATTTGGGTTAAATAATTACACCAAGCCTATAAAGGGTAACAAAGACTTACATCTGTTGTCAATAACCTTTTTTACTCATACCCTAATAAGGGTGCTTATTATACATCGTCGGATCCTTCTCCACAAAATAGGCAGAGAGACCAACGTAAGACAGGTCTCCAGGTGGAAGTCCATTAGAATAATCGTGTGCCGCATAGGTCAGAGGGGGGTTGGCATTAATAGAACCACTAAATACAGTCTTATTATAATCATATGACCATCTGTTCCAGTCTCTATACTGTTTCGAAACAACATGGGGGAACATCCCTTCTATGCGCACAGAGGCAGGATTGCTATATTCATCATCTCCTCCAAACCATGACCAGTTCTCTATATATCTTATTGTATCCCCCCTATATTCCCCACTAACAATAGCGGCATTAATTACGACTTGACGATTATCTGCATCATCTTTAACCGCCACCATTGCAGGGACTAATCCATAATCGGTCTGCCATTCATATTCATCAGGCTCTATCTTTCCATCCCCATCTAAATCCACTGGAACCTTCGTTGCAGTCAAAGGATTTCGAGAAACTTTAAAATAATAGTTTATCTTGGACTCAAGGTCCTCTACTCTCTCCTTTGAAGGATCGAATTGTTTATCCAGATAGTTTTCAAGTAAACCTTCATCGGGGGCGCCGTATTTTCTGTCCCGTTCACTTATCTTTGCAGTATAGAATTCCTTTACCGCATCTCTAATGGCCTCCAGTTTCTTGTTATACAATTCTTCTGAATCCTTATTCGGATCAGGCCAATAACTGGTATTCCTGGGAAGACCCAACTTGGACTTCACATAATCACTCAGATATCTATTCCAACCTCTATAGGGCTTAACTGGTTCGCCATAGGCAGGCACATATTCTGGGGCCTTAAAGTCCTTTGAAAGGACATATACATCACCATCGGTTACTATTGCTACTGGCTCGTATTGCTGTTCTTCCTCTCCATATTGATAGTTCAGGTCTCCCTGAATCATCACAGACTGAGGAGTTGCAATAGTAAGCCCTCCTTCTCGTGGAATCTCCTCCCCATTTACGATTCGTACGGCTGTATCGTACCAATTATCTTCACCCGGTGGCTTTACGTCTATCCATATCACACCATTTATAGCATCATCTATATTGGGTATATCGTTTTTAAGTTCCTCTAGGTCGATCGTATATGCCGTAACTCTCCTTTCTCCATTTGTTGCATTTCCAGTGATAAAATTATCCTTGCTCAACCAGTCAGGCAGCTCGTTCATATTCCTACTATCCTTGTCATAGACCATATGGCCTCTAATATATATGCGAAAATGCTGTCTTCTATCATCACCCCTTTCATAGCCAACCCATATACCATCTTCTTTTGCCTGATATGGAAGAGTTGTTCTCAATTCCACTGGCTCAAGAGTAACAGCACCCGTGCTGCCCTCTTTTATCACACCTGTTAGATCAACAATACCATTTCTACCATGTTCAAAATCTATATCATCCGGTGTATATTTCCCTTCAATCCAATCCTTAAACCTCTGGGCATGTGGACCAAAGCCAGTATTTAAGGCATTAAACCCATCATATTCAGGGTATCCAAATTCCGGAAATTCTGCATCTCCTCTATAATAACCATTCTCAATATAATTCCTGAGTTTTTCGGGGATATCACTATAATGTCTCTTCCTAAACATACTTGCCCAGAGCTTCTGTTCTTTCGCCACATTATACGTTACTTCATGCGGAATGTAGTCCACTATCACCTTCTTCTTCAAACCAGGATCGTATTCATATACAGGCTCATTATATATAACATATTTGGTGCTCTCATCCACTGGTATTGTCGCGGTCTTGATGTTGCCAGTTTCGTCTATATACTTCATCGTAATTGTATCATCTGTGGTCTGCTTTCCATCAAAGACCTCAGCTACTTCAGCATTCGCTGGATTAGAAGTAAATTCCCATACAATATTTCCCTGTTTATCTATCTTTACAGAACCATCCTCATTTCTAGCCTTTCTAAACAGGCGCACATATCTAACTGGCTTCTCTCCTTCTCCTGCCCCAACTTCATCGTGATCTTTATCTTTATATATATCAAACTTGTAATTTATCGGATCACTTTTGCTACTCCCAAAGATCAACACTGGTGTCCTGACAGTTACAGAACTATTACCGCCTAAGTCCAATTTATCGCCCATCACACTTTGGTCAAAGTGGAAATCAGCATATCCCCAGGCACGCTTTGCTCCCCTACCAATAAGGGATGAAGGCCACCACCTTTGCCATCTATCTGTCCCATTTCCAGGCCTCAAAGAACTTTCACCAGAAACATGACTGTAATAATATCCTCCAGAACGATACCCTCTATAAAATTCATCGTTTATCATAGGGAAATAGCCAAGGCCATCCAACTGAGCGTCGTTTTTAGATAAACCATTTGCCTGGGCATTGTAGAGCCAGTAATCCCCCTCATAAGGTGGATACTTATTATCAGTTACCACGTATATTCTACCTGCTGAATTTGTACTTAACATTGGGACATTAACAAAACGTGTATGACCCGCAAATCTTATATCTCCATTCACATATATACTACCTATTCCTTTACCATCAAAGGTAATATTCCCAAAAGTATGTCCTCTATTATAAAAATGGAAAAATTCAAGCAAACTGCCATAGACCATACTGGCCCTGACAACCCTTACAATTCCATTAACCTGAGCCAGAGAAACAGCCCAGATAGTATCATTCTCATCTTTATACACACGCACCCTGACCCTATCATCACCTAATGGAAGATAATCTCCATTTTCATCTATCATGGCCCCCTTTATCTTGGGGTTGTGCGGTCCGGGCAAACGCACCAAAGACTCACCATCCACCCCAATCTCATGCGTAAACCAATCTGACCCCTGTTCTCTCATCTCTGCATAGGCCAGTGCAAGACCTTCCTCAGCCAGGTACAGCGCATCTTCAGCAGATTCTACAGTATCCGTAAACTTCTTCTGGGATATATTCATCTGAAACAACAAAGCACCTGCAAAGACTGCCACAACAAGGAGTATTAGCGCAAAAGGTATCAGCATCATTCCTCTTCTATTATGAAATACCTTCACAATACACCTCCCAGATTTAACCTCAAGGGCCCCTTAGCTTCACCTGAAACACCTTCTTAAAATCTACATTATTCGAACCAATCTCAAAGTGTATCACCCGTGGCAAATAATCTTTCTCATATTTACCAGTCGTATCCAGCCCTTTGACTAGAAAAGTGGCATCATGTACTAATATCTCTTTAACCAATAAAGCACTTTTAGCCGGCTCTCCACTCCATATCTCACGTACCAGATCGCTATTGCCATCGAGCCTTATCCGTATCCATCTACCCACTACATTACCATCCCCCCAATAACTGGTACCATCTTCAACAGAGGCAATCTGTCCAGTCAATGGATCAGGGGTTAATAGCTGATATTGAATCTCCGTATCTCCACTTATCTCAAGTGGGTGATAAATGGTATTCAAAGGATCCTTCTTAGAAGTCCTAACCATATCAAAATATACCTTATCCGCCGCCTGTTCCACCTCATGTAAAACCATCATCTCCTCAGTGAGAGAATTCATAGTATGGCTAAAGAAGTAGATCATCCCAACTATACTACCTGAAATAATCACCGCAATCGTAGTCGATAACAAAAGCTCAATCAGCGTAAGCCCTTTTCTCTTTTTCAGTTTAAAAACATGTTCCATAATCCATCCTCTTAAAGCACGGGCGCCAGTACCGTCTCTATCTCAACTGGAGCCTTCAGGATCCTATTCCAGCCATTATAACCATACCAATCCTCCAGCCAGTATTCCCAGACCTTACCTCTATTTGAGCTTATCCTCCTCTCACTCCAATCCAATTGACCATTGAAATTCGTATCCCCACCGTAGATGATGTCTCCATCCCTCCAGTAAACAATCACCTTAACTATAATCGCCCAATCCCTCTCAGCACCGCTAGTCATTTTTATCTTTCGCATATATACCCGCACCCAACCCTCTTCAAGGCCCATTGGATCGAAATATTCCTTCTTATAAGGATCAATATCATTACACAACCTATCCACGCTATTACTAGTCTGTCCTCTCTTTGCTTCAATGATTGCATTCTCCCCTTTCAGTGGATTGCCTGCTGCATCATAGCCCTTAAATCGATAAGCATATCCATCAAAATAACCATTATTCATACACAACCACAATATATGGTGAAACTGCATCCGTCTTAAGCCCTCTATCTCCTGGACCGCTATCTGCCAGGCCCTCTCCCTCTGATTGATATAGCGGGTAAGCCTTTGACTACTGATATACAGCTGAAAACTACTGGCAATCGCCACCGCCAAGAGGGCCATACCTATCATTACCTCAATAAGAGAAAAACCGCATTTACCGAACTGAGAGGTCAGCTTTTTATATTCAACAAACTTGCAAATACACATATACAC
>WGAY01000047.1 GCA_015494585.1 Candidatus Omnitrophota bacterium
GACATCATTACTCACGTCATTTATCTGCTTAAATTCGGTATTTAACCTTTCAACTCCACTCTTATTAAGATAATTAACATCTATGTTAAGACCTTCCTTACTGCCGGCTGTTACTATGTCTTTAAAGGTAAATTTGCCAGCATCATCTATCGTGGTCTCTAGGAATTTACGCCATTCGGGTAGAGTGATGTCCCGCGGCATCTCAGCGCCATTCTCATATACCCTAAAATATCCAAATATATTATGTCTATACATCCATTCCGCCAGAAGCTGACGGACTGCATCTCTTTCCTGAGGATTAAGTTTTTTCCAGCTTTTAATAGTGATAGAGGAAGACAATTTTTGCCCATCTATCTTAAAATTAAAGGTTGTGTGATGTTTCAATATAGTAAAATATTGAAATACCTTCTCCCGCGCACCTCCGGGCATATTATTCCAAAATGATTCAGGTAGTTCCCCGTTGTTGTCAAGCAAGAGCTTAACGATATCGGCCTGGGATACCTGAGGCGCATCAACGCCATTTAATCTCAATAGATTAAATATATTTGCGATAACTCCAGCTGCATGACTAGCAGTATCGGCGTTTACTACTCCTTTATTGGATATTATGGATAATCCATCTTTCGTCATCCGCATAGAGAACTGTGGCAGGTTTTTTGCTAATTCAGCGAATACTGCTTGTTTTATTGATAAGGCGTTAGTCCTCGATGATGGATTACTTAAATCGTTCATAAAGCTATTCCACTGCCTTAGTTTTTTTGGATCAAGGCCTTTCAACTTCAATCCTGTCAGTTTTTTAAACCCTTCAGGCGAAATTGTTACCGTCTTATTTCCAACATCATGTAACACAACCAGCAATTTTTTATAAATATCATCAGCGGAAGCATAAGAGAGCCGGCCAGATTTGACCATTTCATTCTTGGCAAGCCATTCTGCCAAAAGACGCAGAACAGGTACATCTTCACCAGTAAAACTGCCAGGTGAAATTACTAAATTTCCACCTCGAAAATAAATACTTCCTTTGGTATTTATCGTATTAACAATCCACGAAAGGACATCCTTCGCCCCCTTTTGCGACAAGGTCTTTCTAGCTGGATGAAAAACCCTGCTAAAGATTTCCCGCCCTAGAAGTTTCTTCAACCATTTCGATGGAATAGTCAAGTCCCCTGTATCAGGATTATAACTTATATTATTCCAGACATCATTGGTATCCACATACAGGCCCATGTTCTGCAGCTGTTTTAATAAATTCATTAGCCCGATCTTGGCATCGGCTTTATCCGGATGTTGTGGAAAGTGGAGTACAAGTGAATTATCATCAAAAGCAACTTTTACATTACTGAGAAGCTCTTGCGCTCCATTCGCTACCCCTCCTGCGTTCGCAACTCCGCTAAATAAAATAGCAAAGGCAAACAACGCCACAATGGAAGGCATTACCCCTGCGCCTATGCCAGAGATGGTTTTGTCAGCAGCTGGCGCCTTTTTAGCAATTCCAAGTTCGTCTAAAAATCTACTTAGAGCTTCTTCATTAAATGCTACCTCTGCCCCTTTGCTGAAACCACCGATTGTTTGGCCCGACTTTATATTTAGCTTATTCAAGAAATCGCCTACCTTACCCTGCTCAAAAACATCTCTATAACCTTCAGGCGCATAGCCCATAGCAGAGATGGCAGAGGCTACCAACTCCTCTGTGCTAATATCCTCTTTTGCCTTTAGATTTATTACTCCATCAATAGTCCTGCCAACAGATACTTTCTCAGAAAGAGTCGCAAGATCAATATCTGCAGCTTCCTGTTTTGGCGCTATTTTGGTTTTATCCGCGAGATCCTTGCCTGCCATATTCACAGGATTGTCTGAGACTACACTTGTTGTAGCGTTCTCCACAACTGAAGGAGTAACGGCAACACCACCGCCAATTACCTCAAAATCGTCCCATCCGCCCCCTATTGCCCCTAATTTATACAGTCTCAAGTACTCATCAAGGAACTGTCTTCTTGACCACGGCGCTGCCTTCAGTCCATTTATAATGCCCTTATCTATTATCTGAGAAAACACGCCGTCTTTGCCCTTCATCCTCTTCTCATACCACATCGCAGCAACTATTGCCCTTACTGCCTGGCGCAGGGGCATATACCGCTCATCGCCATTGACTATCCTCTCCAGTTCAGGCACAACCATCCAATCTACTCTACTCTTAATAAAATCACTGAACTCGCCAGCTCCCCTGACGTCTGCCATTACCTTAAGGTCGCACCTGTTTATCACCATCTCTGAATCATTCTCAACTATCTCTATCCTTCCCGGCACTATCCAGAACCTAGGGGCGACCTGCCACTCAAAATCGCCTCCGGCCCCTGCTTCGTCTAAGACCTCATCAAGGAACCCACTGTCAACGAATACCTGCTTGACGTCCTTTTTAAGTTCAACGTCAGCAGCCAAAAACACCTTCCCCAGCTCAAGATAGTTAAGCCCCTGCCCCAATATCTGAGTATCCCTCAGGCCTGCGTTTAGGTTCACCCACAGGCTGTCATCCGGCAAAGCCAGGGCAGATAGAAAAAACTTTACGTTCATTGATTTCTCTTTTTGAGAAGGTCTTGCGCCTTTTTCCGCCTTCTCCCACAGGATATCTATTAAGCCATCTTTACTTAATCTTATCCCGGAGATATAACAGGTTGGCAGGTAACCCAATATAGAGCTTGAAAACGGCCTGGACTGAGATGCCCCTGATAAAAGGACATCAAAGTTAACCGGCGCGCTCCATACTATTTGTTGAAAACCGAAAAGAATAGCAATAAATAGATTCAGCGCCTTTACAAACCTATGCCTACGCATAAAAACCTCCTATCATAAAAAAGTCACTTATCTATCTCCCCCTTCTTTCTCCGCACCAGCGCCCCCTGACGCTTAATTACAAAAGAAGTATATTAACTATTCCTTAAAAATCAACTAACAGCGGGGGAAAATCAGACCGCAAGCTCAAAGGCCCTTTTTACC
>WGAY01000048.1 GCA_015494585.1 Candidatus Omnitrophota bacterium
GGATAACCCTATACCAGAGCAAACTCAGCCCGAAAGGACCGATCTACCTACCACTCGCATCAACTCCATAATTAGAAAAATCTATTCTATACTGTGGTATCAATAGACAAGGCCTGTAGGAATCCTTATTATAGCGTAAGGTCTCTATCCCATTGTGGCCAAGGGTATTTATATAGGCACATCTCCTTTGTTCTATTTGTTGACACATCTCATAAAACAATAGAGAAGCGCATCTGCGCCAATCCCAACGCAAGAATTCGTAGACAACAAAGGCCGTCTTTCTCTCTATCAAGGAAAGACTAAAACCAACCAACTTGTCTCTGATAAAGACGCCCAATTCTATTGTAGGAACAACTTTCCTAATAAGTTCTAGATTTCTCAAACTGTATTCCAGGACATCTACCATAGAAATCGCACTTATATCAGACTGCCCCTTTCTATAGATATATCCTGAAGACCAATCCCTAACTATGTCAAACACCTCATCGGCCCATATTAGCAAATCTATTTCCTGAACACGAATCTCATTGAGACAGCCATTTATGATACCACGCCTTTTACGGAACATATTGCCGATAGAAGATGTCCTATAAACGAATTCCCAATCAACAAGCCTATGCCTGGCGTCAGGATATCTGACCAGATCATCTAGACAGGCCGCATTCAAGAATCTCGCATCACCAGTAAGGGGATTGTCCCTGACACTACCTTCACCTAGATAAAATGGAACATATACTCCAAAGAAGTCCCTCGCAACAACCCATTCTCCATCTATTACCAACTGGGCCTCAGGATAAGACAAGAGAAGAGAAAGAGGATACGAAAAAAATGGCGTAATGTCCTCAAACCTGTGCCTATAACGGGCCATCAAAAAGGACAACTGGCTGAGCTTCACAACAATCAGATCCTATCAGAACTTTATCTCTTTCAATAAATCCAGATTGCCCGGATACTCAGCAATCATACTTGGATGAGATCCTATCTCCTCCCTTCCTTTCGAAGAAAGCAAAAACCTGGCAAGAAAATCCACAAATTTATCTATCCGCCACTTTTCATCCTGATCATAGAGTCTCTTCACATAAGGACATTCTTTATCTACGGCTATATAGACGCTCCCGTCCTTTTTCACCAAGAGAAAAGGATAAAGCATACAATCAAATGACCTAACTGGATAGATATTACAGCAATTTTTCTCTGGATCAAAGAATGGACATATATAGAAATCCTCGAATTCTTTTACCTTGACGCGCACATCTACCTCCGAGACCTCCTCTGAATTTGCCTTGTTGAATACAGAGGCAGGATGTCCTTTTTGCAATATGCTCTCCACCTCTTTCACACTGAAAACAGGAATCCACGGGCTTACCTTGTTGGTAAACCTGCAGCACCTATCACACTTCAGACACACCTCAGTCGGCACAAATGTCCTCAACTGCATATCTGCCCTCCTATCTAGCCTTTTACACAGACCGCCACCGCATACTCCTCGGTATGCGAAATAGACACCTCTAGATCAGCCTCTGGATAGACCACTATAGGCGCCCCACTCTTGTCGTTTATAACGGATATTTCACAAAACGGTACTGGAGAATCCAACACCTTTATTATAGCCTCCTTTACCGCAAACCTTCCAGCCAAATGTTGGTAATAGGCATTGCCTGTCCTTTTTTCCGCCATATAAAGCTCATCTTTAGAGTAGATGCGCCTCAGAAACCGCTCCCCCCATCGAGATACAATCCCTTCTATCTTCTTCACACTGACTATGTCAATCCCTACCCTCATATGGACTTCCTCCAGTCCCTAAGCTCGAGTTGTGGCTCCTGCCAGCCGTTAAAGGAATTTAGTACAGGCGCAGCTACTATATCTATTTTCGGAGCCGATGAGATCTCCTCTATCCCCTCTCCAAAGCCAAAACCAACAACAGGGATAGAAAGCCTACCATCTGTAACCCAGAACTTGACTGCGCCCCTTGCCATCCTTCTAACACCGCCCTTTACACTTAGGTCCTGAAATAGGAATAGCGGCCGTTCATTCCCCTCTCCAAACGGAGCCAGCCTCTCAAAGTCCTCTAGCAGGTTAAAAGACAGCATATCCAACCTCAATCTACCATCTATCCTCAAGGAAGGAACCATCTTGTCCTTATGCCGCAGGGCATAGTCATTTATCTCGTTAAAGAATTTTTCAACATTTTCACTCCTAATAGAAAGGCCAGCTGCACCCTTATGGCCTCCAAAACCTTCAAGAAGATAACTTACAGCTGAAACCGCTTTTGTTATATCGAAATCACCCAAAGACCTCCCTGACCCCCTACCCACACCAGAATCAAGGGCAATGGCAATAGATGGCCTGGAAAACCTCTCCACCAACTTAGAAGCAATAATCCCTACCACCCCGGGATGCCAGTTGTCAGAACAGACCACCAGGACAGTCGCACCCTCTTGTGCCTGTCGCTCTGCCTGAGAAAGCGCCTCCTGGAACATATCTTCCTGTATCTTCTGCCTATCGGCATTCCTGCTATCCAGGAGACGGGCTATCTTCCTGGCCTGAAACAAATCCTGAGAAGTCAACAACTCAAAGGCATCCATCGCCGAAGAGAGTCGACCAGCCGCATTCAGTCTGGGTCCGATAACAAATCCAATACTCCTGACTGAAACAGACGCCAGGCGGGCCTCCTCCATCAATGCAGTAATACCAGGTCTGCGGCTGTTACTAACCGCCTCAAGCCCATAGCGAACTATTACCCTGTTTTCTCCCAAAAGCGGCACCACATCCGCTACCGTACCAAGGGTAGTAAGGTCAAGAAATCTCCTCTCGTCACGAAGTATGAAAGAGGCAAGTTTATAGACTATGCCAACCCCTGATAACTCTTTGTATGGATACATGCAATCTTTCAGCTTAGGATTTAGTATAGCATCAGCCGGTGGAAGCTCATCTGCAGGAATGTGGTGATCCGTAACGATTACCTTTATTCCTTGGGCCTTTAAATCAGCAATCACATCCATTGCCCTAATACCGCAGTCTACAGTTATTATCAGATCAGGCTTGTAAAGGGAAAGACACCTATTCACTGCCTTTCTCGTTAGACCATAGCCCTCTTTTATTCGATCTGGGATAAAGACACCTGCATCAACCCCTATCTCCATCAGGGTCTCATAGAGAACCGCACTGGAGGTTATACCATCGACATCGTAATCCCCATATATAACAATTCTCCCGTTATTGGCCGCACAATTCAGGATAATCGAAACTGCCCTCTCCATATCGCCCATCAACTCTGGAGGATATAGATGCTCAAGGGAGGGATTCAAAAAGCGCATTGCTTCATCAGGAGAATCGATCCCGCGCTGAACAAGGATATGGGCCAAAAGTGGTTCTATCCCCAGTTCCGTCTCCAGGAGCTTCCTCTTACCGCTATCGACCCTAGGAATAATCCACTTATACCGCAACCCTTCGCTCCTATCCCTTTGAGACAAACGAAAACTCCATCCACAACTCCTCTCCCACCCTCTCAAGGAGATCCAGAGACAGCCACCGCCTATCGGATAGGAGAGATCCCTCAAGATATATACCGGGTTCTCCAGAGCCGATAATAGAATTTGATAAACAGACTAGGAGCCTGTCCACCAACCCCTGTCGGATAAACGAACCCACCAGTGTTGGACCTGATTCGAGGACAAGGCGGGATATACCTTGCTTGGCCAACACATCTAAAATCTCGAAAAGATTCAATCCATATCTATCAGAGGATACCCGCACAATCGAGAGAAACTCTGCCTTCCTGCCTGCCTTTGATAACAAGGTCTGAATCTTTGACACAGAAACCTTTTGAGATGTAAAAATAAAAAGGGGCGCATCTTTAGTTGCGGACTTAAAGACATTCATATCCGGAGAAAGCCTTAACCTGGAATCAAGTACCACCCTGTAAAAGGGTCTCTTTCTCCTGCGCATAAGGGATGGTGTTGCCCTTAAGGTCAAACGGGGATTGTCCTTCAACACGGTATTCACGCCAGTTATCAGGCCATCTGATCTAAAACGCAGTCTATTATGGACATACTGCCGCATACGCTTACTAGTTATCCACTTTGAGGAACCTGTTGAGTCGGCTATACGGCCATCTATAGTCTGGGCTATCTTGCATATAATAAACGGACGTCTCTGGGTTACAAAGACCCTAAACGGCCAATATAGCCTATCTAGTCTCGTCTTAAGCTCTCGTGAGAGTCTGGGCTTTACCAGCTCTATACCATAGTTTCTTAAGAGACGACTCCTTTTATGATGAACTGGATTTGGGTCCCAGGACCCAACAACTACCTTCTTAATGCCAGATGAGATAATCGCATCCGTACAGGGCGGGGTACGTCCCCAGGAAGAACATGGCTCAAGAGACACATAGAGCTGCGCACCCTTGAGTGCATCCTTGCCATAGCGCATCATTGCCCGCTTTATCGCCAGGGCCTCGCCGTGCAATGTCCCCGGCCCTCTGTGCACGCCCTCTGCAAGGACCCTATCCCCCTTGACCAGCAATGCTCCCACAGACGGATTAGGCAGGGTAAGTCCATCCCAGTCCTCTGCCAATTTGATTGCCCTCTCCAGAAATTCTCCTTTATACATAACAGTCGAATACGGCCTTTGCCTGTTCTTTCGTCAATCCCACCCTTCCCAGGAAATCTTCCTTCTTTGCCGATCCATGGAAGTCAGACCCTCCTGTGCAGGCCAGTCCCTTCTCTCGGGCAAGGGACTCCAATTCAAGGACAAATCTAGGATTATGCTCAGGATAATATACCTCAATCCCCCACAATGGGAAATCATCCACTATCCGTGGCAAGAGTCGGCTTGCCACAAAAATAGGATGGGCCAGCACCGGCAATCCGCCCGCTGCAATAATCACCTCAACGGCCTCCCCTAGATTAAGCCTTCTAGTAGGGACATAATATGGACAGTCGTAACCAATAAATCGACTATATACCTCTCGAATATCACGGGCATAGCCCCTGTCTATAAGGACCCTTGCCAGATGAGGCCTCCCTACCACTCCACCCCTTGCATTCTCCAGGACAATATCCAGGGATATACTAAGTCCAGCATCTCTCAATCGTGCAACCATCTCATCCATTCTATTCCGTCGCCTCATACGCTGCTTGGCAAGCACACTCAGCAAATCACTATTTCCTACATCGATAAAATAACCCAACAAATGGACCTCTGAACCCATATACTCACAGCTCAACTCAACACCGGACACTACATCGAGAGCATAATAAGGAGCCACCTCCCGGGCCCTTTCAATACCATCTACGGTATCGTGGTCCGTAATGGCGATCATAGACAGTCCCCTCAATTTAGCCAGAGATACCAAGGCATCAGGGGCATACGTCCCATCAGAACAACTCGTGTGTGTATGCATATCGCAAAATATCATAAAGAGACTACCTTCCAATTCTAAAAAACAAAATCTCAGTCCTCTCCCCAAATCTGCCTTCGCACCTTAGCCCATACAGAAGAAGCTATTTCCCTAGCTCGTCTGGCTCCAGACTCAAGGATAGCCTGCACATCGTCCATATGCCCAAGATAATAGCGGCGCCTATCCTTTATAGGAGCCAGCCGTTCCACAATCCTATCCGCCAGCCTGCGCTTGCATTCCACACAGCCTATCTGAGCAGCTCGGCAGGCAGACTCTATATTTTTGACCTCATCCTGAGAAAAGACCTTGTGATATAGATAGACACTGCAGATCTCTGGATGTCCAGGATCGCTACGCTTTATCCTCTCTGGATCCGTAATCATTTTCGATACCTTTTTTCGTATAGCACCTTCCTCTTCAGAGAGATTTATCACATTTCCATAACTCTTACTCATCTTTCGTCCATCAAGCCCGGGCAGCCTTGGGACCTGAGTCAAAAGAGGCTGGGGTTCAGGCAGATTAAGTCCAAAATGATAATTCGCCCTCCTTACGATCTCCCGTGCAAGCTCGAGGTGTGGGATCTGGTCTTCACCCACTGGAACCACCTCTGCCTCATAAATCAGGATATCAGCCGCCTGGAGCACAGGATACCCTATAAATGCATGGGTCTGTATGTTGCGTGTCTTTAGATTCTGAAGCTGTTCCTTATAGGTAGGACACCTTTCCAGCCAGCCAAGGGGTGTCAGAATAGAGAACAACATATACATATCCAGGTGTTCCTTTACCTCTGACTGCAAAAAAATAACCGCCTTTTCAGGATCTACCCCACAGGCCAGCCAATCAATTACATTATCATAGATATAGTCCCTTAATTTCTCATAATTTTCGTATTCACTCATCAACGCATGCCAATCGGCGACCATAAAAAGACACTCGTAGCTATCTTGCAGATCAACCCAGTTGCTCAAGGCCCCAACTAGGTGCCCCAGATGCAAGGGACCCGTGGGACGCATCCCGCTCAAGACCCTTTTTTTACCCATAACCTGTAAAGCTCCTCGTTTATTTCAGCAATCTCCTCGCCACGCAAGTCCTTCTCATCATCTAATTCCTGGCCGCGCTCCTGGCTCATCCAGGAGATAAACTCATCCACACCAACTGGCCTTATCCCCGCCTTTTTTGCGTAAAACTTAACCTCCCTGTCGTCGCTAACGACCACGCCAGAGGAAGGCCTTAACCTTGACAATATCCTGTCTATCCTTTTATCAGCTGTCTCCTCACCTGAAAACACGACCTCAAAAGAAGGAAATTCAAGTATTATATCAGGATTTCTCTGGCCATCAAACACAACTATTATCCGGTTCTTTTTAGAAAAAGTCACTGGATGGCGGTGCAAAAACCGCAAAAACCCGCGCCTGACATCCTGCCACGAACGACCCTTCTTTAACCTGCCAATGATATTATACGCATCCAGGATGAACAACATCTCTCAAGAAAATACCCCCCCAAAAACCTATCAACCTAATCCGAATAAACCACCCTGCCAGACTTAATCGTAAGCAGGACCTTTCCCGCAAGGCGCTTGCCCAGGAATGGAGAATTCTTTGACTTAGAAAACAGAGATCCCGGACTTACCTCCCACTCGGATTCAGGGTCAACCACCACCACATCCGCAGGAGCGCCCTCCTCTATCCTTACCAGAGGCAGGCCAAGAATACGCCTGGGATTGTCGCAACACAATTCAACGATATCATCCCACCCCAGAATCCCCGCATTAACGAAATAGTGCACCAGCGAAGACAGCCAGGTCTCTATCCCCACAATGCCAAACGGCGCCATAGAAAACTCAAGCTCCTTGTCCCACTCCGTATGCGGGGCATGGTCAGTCGCTATACAATCCACATCCCGCCGCTTCACCGCCTTAACGAGCGCCTTTCTATCCGAATCGTCCCGCAGGGGCGGATTCATCTTAAAATTAGTAGAATATCCAGCCACATCCCTGTCCGAAAAAAGCATATAATGAGGTGCCGTCTCGCAGGAAACCAGCCCGGGAAACTGCTTCTTGTATTGAGAGACAATAGAGACCGACCTTGCCAGAGAGATATGGCATACATGGATCCTTGCGCCCACATAGGCCGCTATCTCAAGGTCCCGCAGAATACCTACCGTCTCAGATATCCCTGGAATCCCCTTCAAGCCCAGCTCAAGACTCGTCCTACCCTCATTCATCGCGCCGCCATCTGACAGCCTTTCGTCCTCTGAATGCAGGAACACAGGCAGGCCAACCGTCCTGGCATACTCAAGCGCGTACCGCATAAGCCGGCTGTCCCTGACCGAGCGTCCGTCCTCTGTTACCGCAACCGCTCCCGCCTTCTTCAGCTCCGCCATCTCCGTCAGCTCTTTCCCTTGCTGGCCCACAGTAATAGCGGCCGCGGGAAGCACATCCACAAGCCCAACCCTGCGGAATTCATTTATCAGCCATGAAACAATAGCCGGATTATCCACCACAGGAGAAGTATTCGGCATAGACACCGCTGAAGTAACACCCCCGTGAACAGCGGCGCGGGAAAAAGACTCAACCGTCTCCTGCTCGTCCCCTCCCGGCTGGCGGGTATGGGAATGTAGGTCAACAAGAGAAGGGAGCAGAACAGCGCCGTCTAAGTCAAAAACCCTATCAGAATCAACCCGGATGCCAGGAGAAATCCCTTTAATAACACCCTTTTCAATAAGAACATCCGTTTTATTCCCGCCTATAGGCCTTACACCCCGGAGCAGTATCCGCACTTACTACCTCCAATCATTCTTTAACCATATTTTAACAGACACACAAATAGATGGCAAAGGCATAAATACGGGGGTAAAGATATGCCATTTAAATAGGCCAAGCTACTGCGCACAATACCTCAATATACGACTTCTATTCTCACTTTCCTTATCGCCTTTAAAATATATTTCAATAAATTCTATAATATCATTATCCGGATAATATGCATAAATCACGCGAATACCACTATTTGCCCCTCTTCCCTTTAAAGCACGGCAGGCAAATTTTTTAACCTTGTATATAATAGGATAGTCAATACCTATGTTAGAAATGCGAACAGTTCCTTTATTATCCACTCTTAACTTATGAAATGCCTTTAATTGACTCTTTTTGAAAGTTTCAAAATCTTCTGGCAAGGATTTAAACCTCTTAGAAAGGGCTTTAAATTCTTTTCTAAATTCCGGCAATTCTCTAATCTCATTAAAGATCTTCCTCTGCGTTGTCACTATAACTCCTCACAGAATACGGTATCGTCCGGTAAAATACAGCCTCGTAATCTATCACTTCCCCATCTTCAGCAGTCAACCAAGGGATATCGTTATGGGAATACTCGCTAATCTGCTGCGCATTCATATCCGAAAGCTCCTCCAAGACATTGTCTATCAACTTGCTCTCATGCGCCCTTAATTTGCTCAAATCCGGCCTACGCAAAGGGAGGTATTTACGTTGAGGATAGCGAAAATATTTATCCTTCACAACCACCAAATCCCTGCCTTCCATTTCCTCAATAACCTTTTTGAACTCCACTGGCGTAGGCCCATAGCGATTTTTTATATACGTAGCACCTATCAATTGCTCTTCATACATCTCATAAAAGTTAAAATCAATAAAATAAAGGAGCTTATAAATAACAGTCTCTCCGATATTCGGTTTAGACCCAATTTTGTTTAATATATATA
>WGAY01000049.1 GCA_015494585.1 Candidatus Omnitrophota bacterium
CTTATTATACTCAATAAAGACATTTTGTATATCCCAGAGATTGATCTGTATCTTTATCCTGTTCAATATCTCCATCAATCTGAGCAAGGAAGACAGTGTCTCCTTATCCACTGTCTCTTTTAACCTCTCCACCAGATCTCCTAAGATGGCTTCGAGATATTCCCTTATCTGCCCCACTTCAACCGAAACCCCATACACATCTATCTCTCCCAGCAAGGCCATGACCTGAGAATAAACCTCATCATCCAATGACCTTTGTTGCAGCAATGTCTTCAGACGTCTATTTAAGACCTGCTGAACAACCACTGTCAAACCAAACGGCAAGGAATACTTTAGAGATCTTAACCCCTGGAAAAAGCCCTGATATGCCTCAAAGAGACTATCAAAGGTCTCTTCAAAGTGAACAAGTGTATCTTTCACTATAAAGTCCAAGACCTTCTGTCTATCGTCAGTTAAAACCACATCCATTCCATAATAAGCCCTACCCAGATAATTATCCATAGCCCTAACCAACTCTGTTAGATTGTGATCTCTGAAGGCACTAGATACAGTCGACAAAAAGGCATCAAAGACTACATCCTCAAATTCCTCTTTAAGCGAACACCTTACATCATGAGCCCCTGTATAGAGAACCGCGTATTCAAAACGCTTCACCTCCAGTGTCACTAGAGAACGAACCTCTACTCGACCCGCGCTTATCTGATAATCATTAAAGGCATCCCTGTAAAATTCTTCATTATCGATCCAATGATTATAAAGGACCCTTGTAGGCTCTTCCTTGGGCATAAATAGGTTGCAGATTGCAAAATGGGCAGCTATATCCTCCATCGACTTCCGGCGGGGCTTGGCAAAGTTTTGATAGACCCATGCCCCGTCGCCAAATTCCTCTATATTGCTTTTTGCCTTTGCCAGTATCCGAACAAATTCCTCCTCTATATCCTCGTATCCGAGAGATTCTAACAATTCTATGCACCTAGCCGCATAGGTCAATATCTGAACTGGTTCTATCCCTGAGATCTCATCGAAAAACCAGGCACAGCTGGTAAAAATAAACAAGGAAAACTTGCCTGCCTCCAGTAGACGCAGGATCTCACTTATCTCCTGTTGCTTCAGCCCATCACCAACGTTTTCTACCAGCCAATTATCCCTGTTAATAGGCCTTAACATAACATCCACATACCTGGCCAAGAGATCATCCGGAGAGTCTACCCATACAGACAGGCGGTCATTTAATATCCTGTTGGTTTCAGCCCGCAAAAAGTCCATAGCCTCTCGCAACGGGGTGCGCCACTGCTGGTTCCAGTTGCCATTGCTTGCGCCAATCTTACATCCGCAATTGCTCCGCCATCTCTCTATTCCATGGGCACAGCTCCAAGATGTATTTTCATGTATCTCTACCTCAAGAAATGGGGGATATTTTTCAATAAAGGCTGCATAATTTAGGACCTCAACCTCTGAGGACTCCATTATCTTCTTCAAGGCATAGGCAAGTCCCATCTCTGCAAACTTGTGATGGTGACCATAGGTCTCTCCATCCGTGGCAATATTGACCATAAGGGCATCAATACCATCAAAGATAACCGGAGCATTAGCAATAGAAAGCAGCCTTTGGAAAAATGCCTCTCCGCTGTTCAGAAGCCCGCCAAAGGCAATGTCCTGAGCAACTGGACCATCGTAAAAGAATAGGATAATACTCTTGCCTCCTGGCAGTCTGCACAGATAGGGAAATCTGCCATCTATCCCCCCCTTGACATCCACCCAGTTCTTATCACCAAGACGCCTAAACCTCTTTGCCTGATAAGGGGAAAGGATAGTAAACTTTATACCATAATCTGCCAGGACCTCTAACGTCTCTATGTCCACTGCCGTCTCAGAAAGCCACATCCCCTCAGGATCCCTGTGAAAGTGATAACGGAAATCCTCTATGCCCCATCTGACCTGTATCTCCTTGTCCTTGCGTGTTGCTAAGGGCATAATAATGTGGTTATACACCTGGGCAATTGCATTCCCATGCCCTCCATATCGATGGACACTGGCTGTATCTGCAGCTATTATTTTTTCATAGGTCTTGCGAGAATTTCTCTCCAACCACTGCATAAGGGTAGGACCAAAATTAAAGCTGATATATTCATAATTATTGAGGACATCCACAATAAACTGGGCCTCATCTAAAATACGCGCCGCAGTATTTGGGGTATAACACTCGGCATCTATCCTTTGATTCCAATCATGATAAGGATAGGCCGATTCCTGTCGCTCGATAATCCCGAGCCAGGGATTTTCCCGTGGAGGTTGATAGAAGTGTCCATGGATACAGATATATTTCTTCATCTATTTTCGGCCACCTGTTTCAGATATATAAACCGTTCTCTCCTCAATCGCCCCTTATCCTGCCAAGAAATAGTCAAGATATACTTCTCCAATATCCCTGGCTTTATATCGGCTAGATCCACATTGGCAAATCTCTCCACCTGCCAAAAATAACGTCCATCCTGGCCTTCGTAGGGACCAAGCTGACCCGTTTTTATCTCTTCTATCTTCTTCTGGGCAAGCTCCGCTGCCTCTGTCCATGCACGGGCCCTGGAATTGCTCTTCAACCCTGCTGTAAAGGCAGGAAATAGCCCAATAATACCTATCACCATTATAATGCTGGCTATTAATACCTCGAGTAAACTAAAGCCACCTAGAGAAAAATACCTTTTCATCTTTAGATTAGTTTTTTATTATATCATCAAAATAGTCTTATCCCAAGGTCCTTGCTTAGTCGGTCATAACATCAAAGGTTACTTTCGTTTCTCCATCATTTTTCCATTTCAGTTGAATCCTCACTGCATCAGGAAGGCCATTCTGGTTCCAGCTTCCTGACCAGCTATCTTTTAAAAGATAAGAAAACCCGCAAGACTCCAAACCACTAACTAAAACCTCCTCTTGGCCCGCTGTGGAAAGATCCTCATCTGAATCCAATTCAAAGGCTCGGTAAAGTTTTCCTCCTGAAAATCTGTAATGTACCTCTGAAAGGTGATTGGTGTCTCCCCTCACTATCAGGCTGTAAAAATCCAGGGTATTCGCTGATCCCTGACAGCTCCTATACATGCTGGAAATATCCTTAGCAATCACCCGTAATAGTAATCTTTTTTTCTGCCGTATGGCCGCCTGAGACATTCCCCTGGAGTAGGTTTTATTAAAACCCCTCAAAAGCAAATACGCAGAGGCAATAATAAAGGCAAAGATAGAGACCGCTATCAACAACTCGACTAGTGTAACTCCCCTGCTTTCGAATTGCCTCATTTACCAAAACATAAGGTTTCGAACCACTAGACCCAATATACCCGTCAAGATCAGATATATCGCCACTAGATAGCTTAATAGTTCTGGGAAAAGGAGTATAAGGATGCCTATGATAATAGACAACACCGGACTGGCAATACCTAAAATAAATAGCATATATCACCTCCCAAAATTCTTTAAGGCATAAATAAATTTCTTTCAAAATATCATTGGAGATCAGCAAAATACCTCTTATGCTTCATATTCCTTGTTTAAGAGTCCTCTTTTATCGACTTAGTTCATTATATCATAGCCTCAAGTTATGCAATAATCCCAAATTATGCAATAAGAATTTATAATATAATAGAACTCGTTGTGGGACAAAGAAAAATAACTAAAAACTCAAAGCTAAAAACTAAAAACCACAACTCAAAAGTAAAAACTGATTTTAATTTACACAGGGGAGGTAGATTTACAGGGAGTAAGGTGTTGCGCAGGAATTGGGAACTTGGCCGACGATAAAGGGGTAAGGGAAAAAGGGATAAAATAAAAAGATTTAAGTTTTAAGCTGTGGATTTGACTTTTGAGATTTTAGATTTGAGTTATATTTGGATAAGAAAAGAGATGTTTGATTAACAGGGCGATGGAAGGTAAAGAATTCTAATGCATAATCCAGGATAAATCGGGACTATATATTGCCCCACCAGCCGTCATAAAATTGCTTTAGATGTCGGTAAGCCTCTTTTGACCAGCTCTGTCTGGAGACATCTTCTTTTCTAAAGGAATAACGATAATTCTCGCAGTACTTCAGGAGGAGATTATAGGCAGAGGAAATCTCCTTATACCTCTCTTCACAATCTTCTTTATTTTCCCGACAGCCATCAGGATGAAGAGATCGCGCCAGGCGCTTGAAGGCAGCCCTTATCTCTTCCAGACTAGCCTCCTCTTCTAACCCTAGCAAACGCCTGGCCCGGTCTATATCCGAAAAATTGAATTGCATTCGAAAGAACTATTCCACACCCCACTGGGCCAACTGTTGCTTCAATGCCTCTTTGGGAAGGGCACCTACCATCTTGCCAACCGGAGAGCCTCCCCTGAAGAGTATCAATGTAGGGATGCTCATTATTCCGTAACTGCTGGCCACAATCGGATTCTCATCGACATTGACCTTTACTATTTTCAGTTTGCCCTGCATCTCCTGGGCCAGATCCTCTAGCACAGGGGCAATCATCCTACACGGACCGCACCAGGGAGCCCAGAAGTCAACTAACACAGGGACATCTGAATTCAATACTTCCTGAGAAAACTGTGCATCGGTTATCTCTACAGGCATAACAAACCTCCATTTTTTCTAATTATCCCAACGAACAACTCCCGCCCGGACAACAACTTGGACAAGAAGGAGCGGAATCAAAAGAAGAAGTGCCGCCACTGCTACTTACCGAGAAGGATGACAACGTCTTTTCCACAGAACTGGAGCCGCAATCTTCACAAACAACCTTTTCCTTTGAAGAAAGGCTCTTATGCAAAAATTCAAAGGTCTTCCCACACTTTTTACACCTATATGTATAGATCGGCATAACCATCACCTCCTATCTATCTTAAACCCTTCGTCAAATCCCTGTAATCTCTTCTATAGCCCTATCATATCAGAAAACTCTACAACACAGCCTAGCTTAGTCCCATTATTTTACATAACTGAGAGAATTTTGCAAGCAAAAACAGTGCCTATTTTATATTCTATTTCGTCCCCATCAAAGAAAGTTTTATTTTCCTATCAAAAACTATACTTCAATCTCACATAGGCATTGTTATTGCGCTCCATCTGGCCAAAGGTAGTCCAGTCATCTTTGCCAGCAATAAGGTTGGCACCAACTGTAATGTTCCAGTGGTCATTTATGTCATAAGATACTGATGGGCGCCAGTATGTATCTTCCTCATCAGGGGACCAGAAGACAAAAAGACTCAAAGTCAAGGTCTGTTTCATAAGCTGTTTTGTTAATCTTATAGTAAATAGCGACCTGTCAATGTCTTCAGGGATATCCGCTGACATAAGTGAATGCAGGTATTTGCTGTAATCCATCATATACTCATATTGCCACTGAAGGCCTATCCGGAAGTCGTGTCCCATATCCTTTTCATACCCAATCAGTAAATATACCTTATCATTGGGGATCTCTCTTATCGTTCCGTCCTTATCCTCGCGGCTGTCGTAATAACCTACCTCTACACTACCAATACCCCCTAAGGCAGGACCCCTCAGGCTTCCGCCATAGGCATTTAGATTCGGATAATAGACCTCATAATTGCTCTGATCCGCAAATCCCTTTGGATTCTTATAAAATCCATTAAAATAATACAATGCCCATTCATAACTATTAATGTTTCCATACAAACGGGCGGCATATTCGCTATTGCCTATCTTCCTCGAGCGATCCACAATCCTCATAACCGCATCTCGACCAGCAATCTTTTGCAAATAGGGGTCCCAGAAAGAGAGCCTTTCCCCTATTGGTACGGTATTGGGTATAAACTCTGGTATCCATACGAGGTCAAGAGATGCCCTGTCTGAAAAGATAGAAATCCTTATCGCATCGGAAGGTTTTTTCAGATATTCATCATTGCGACCTATATAGAAAGAAAGATAGTCTTTTGGAAACAGATCATTGATAAACAGATAATCCCCGGTTCCCCAAGTGAGTATCTGCCTCCCAAGTTTTACATCCATCCAATCAAAGGGAGTTAGAGATATATTGAGCTCTCTTACACTAAAACTAAGCGTTGTATCAAAGTAATTATCCAGAAGGCCCTCTGCCTTTACATTCAATTGCGTTCCCCAATTATATAGGAGGTCATTAAAGTCCAGGTCCACTCTGGATTTCAATTGAAAATGCATCTCAGCAAGGTTATACTCATCGTGCTTTGTACTGTCTTCGTTCATCTTTTTGCCATAGCTAGCCTCAATAAAGCCCCTGATCCACGGCCCCCGTCTGCCCAGCCTAAAGGCTGCCCAGGCAGAAAGGTTCCCTATAAAAAGGCACAGGCAAACTCCCACCACTAAGGCCTTTCCAGGTTTCCTCAATAGACTTGCAATCTCCACCAATTTCCCCCTTTCGCTTTCTTAACTATTAGTTAAGACCTACCCTATTTCAACCACTTCCTTGGAGGCCTGCGCAGATATCTCTCGGTAAATACATCGTCGGGAATCCCTATATTATATTCCACATTACTAAAAGTTATCTCTGTCCTTCCGCCAGTCTCTAAGTTAACCGCTTGTCCCTTTGTAATCGTTGGAAAGCCCTGAATTTCCTTTGACTCCAGAACTTCTAATTTTCTGTAGAGCTTGCCATTTTTGTCAAAATATTCCTTCTTCATCGGGATGAAGGTCTTCTTGTCCACATATACCTTAAAATAGGAAAACTCCACCAGATCTGGTTTCTTGGGGGTGCATTTCACTATATATTGTGTATCCGTCTCATCTACCAATTCATGTACATCCTCGTCTATATTTCTACCCGAAATATCTTCATATACGAAATCTGAACCAACAAAGCTGGAACGCTTATCACTTGCAGCTATTCGCCTTACCAGGTCAAGGGCAGGAAGGTAAAGCCATCTGTCATCGTCTCTGCCGATATGTTTCCAGACCATATAAGTCATCCCCTCAACATCTGGTGGTTCCATAAAATAGACAAAGTACTTTTGTTCTTTATCCTCATTATCCATATCCTTCCTGAGCATTGTTATAACCCTATTTCTAGTCCTGCCCTGTGAATCGATTATCTTCATCTCCACATGAACTCGCTCATCATCGGCAAGGTAATTCTGGACATGATAGGCCTTCTTCATTACCTCATCCGCAGTAAGGGAAAATCCCTTTATTGCAAAGAGAGAAAAAATCCCAAAGGCCACAAGGAACAAAAACCACCTTTTCATCTCAACCCCCTTTTTTTTATCTTCAGTCCTCAAGCTTCTCTACACCACCTTCCAAAGGAAATAATCTGCTCGAAGAGAAAAACACCAACTGCTATCAGTATACTTACAAAAACTGTCCTCTGCAAGCCAAAATGAAGGTATCCCATTAACAGATATCCAACGGCAAAGGCTATAGAAAAGGCTAGCAAAAGCCGTTCTGCAAGGGAACAAAAAATCGGTGTCTCTCTATCCTCAAAGACCATCGAAGGGAATACGGCAATGATTGCTGGAAGTAAAAGCAAGGTAATCACACTGGATGCCGCCATTATGGCAAACATAAAGAACCCAACCGTCTTATACGGCACAAGCGGAGCTGCCAGCAGGGGCAGAAAACCAATCGCTATAACCAATGCGTTCCTGCCGATCGCCCTTGCAGGGGATCCAAACATTCCGATAAGCACTTCCTGCCAGTTCCCCAATCGTCCATACATCGCCCGCGCCCTTTGCATAAAGTGTATGGCAAAGTCAATAGAAAGCCCTAATGTCAGGGCAGAGAGCACGGCCACCGGCATATTGTATTCCTTCCCTGTCCAGCCAAGGAGACCGTATATAAACAATATAGTAATTGTGAGCGGCAGCATAGATATCCAGGCGCGGATAGACGAGCGGAACAAATATATCATCATAAACAAGACAATCACATAACTGCCAAGGAAGTTTTTAAGCATACCTATAACCATCTTGTCCTGCCATACCATATTTATATATGTAAGACCGGCCCAGTTGTAAGTGAAATTCATCGGTGGTTTATGTGCCTTGAAATACTCATCCACGGCCTTTATTACGCGAGACATATCCTGATTGTCGCCCCTCTTTAGCTGTATCCATACATTCAGTTTTGTATAGTCGGGATTGGTAAAGTGCCACAGGTCATCTGGCTTATGGGAGTTTTCAAATGAGATAAGACATTGTGCAACCCCCTGTTTACTGCTGGGAATCCTGAAATAACGCTTATCTCCCCCAAGAAGGTCGTAGTATATCTTCTTGACTACATCCGCTAGAGAAGAGCTTTTTCCAACTATCCCTTTTTTCTGCAAAAATTCCTGCAGGCCTGATATATAATTAAGCATATCTGGCTCGATAAAGGCATCTTTTTTGCCGGCATCCAGGACCAGATAAGCGATATAGGTACCGCCGAAGTGGCGATTCAATACCTCATCTGCTATACGGATTTCATGTTTCTTTGTAAACCACTTTACCGGATTGTCATTGACCTTTATCCTCATTATCCCAAGGATAGAAACTATAGTCAGGCCCACGGCCGCCAGGATGACCACGTATTTCTGTTGAAAGGATAGCATTCCAACCCACTTCAGAAAACCCTTGGCCTCTTCCGTCTCTCTGGATCCAAAATTTGTCAGCCTAGAATCAGGCATAAGAGAGATATAGGCCGGAATAAAGGTCAGACTCAATAGCCAAGAGATAAAGACCCCTATAGCAACAAAGACCCCAAAGACCTGCACTGGCGGGATCGGAGAAAAAGAAAGAGAAAAAAACCCGACTATAGTAGTAAAAGAGGCGTAGAGCATCGGTACAAACAATTCATCCATCACCGCTAGAACCGTCTCTTTCTTGTCCTTTATCTTCTGGTACTTGTCGAAGAATTCGCTTAATATATGGACAGAATTCAAAACCGCTATTGGCATAAGAAATATAGGTATCATTGAACTCATAATATGGACAGGATAGCCCAGCCCTATTAACAGTCCCATAGTAATCAACACCGTAGCGATAGCCATTATCATTGGCGACAGTATCAACTGAAAGCTCCTGAAAAAGATAAACATCAGCGTAAATATTATAATGGCCGCCAGGGGTGCGGATATTGCCATCTGTTTGAACATCTCCACCCCAAAGGTATCCTCCGCAACCGGCAGGCCAGTAATATAATATTTTTCTTTGCCAGGGTATTTGGATATGATTTTCTTTATCTGCTGAGAAACCTTGTAGCTTATATTTTTTGCCTTAATAGGGACGTATATACAAATTGCCTTACCGTCTTCTGATACCATTGTCCCATAAAAGAGGGGGTTATCCATTGCTTCATCCCTTATCCGCAGGGCCTCTTCTTTTGTCTTTATGGGGCCTGCCATCAACCACTCAAATATAACCTCTCCAATCTGGCCCTGTCGGATGTTGTCCTTTGTAGAAGGTGCTATTATCTCTCTGGTAATAACCCCATCTATTTTTTTTATGCCCTCTGTTATGTGGTATATCTTATTCAATGTTTCGACATTAAATACGCCATTGGGGTCTTCTTCGTTTACGACTCCTAGTACCACAAAATCGTATAATCCGAACTCCTTCTTCACCTGATGGTGAAAGACCCGCACAAACTCGTCTTCTCTCAACATATTCTCTGGATCTGTATCCACCTTCATCTTGGGATACTGAAAGACGGCCCCCACCACTGCCAGAAGCAGCAAACCAATGATCATCCAGGGCCTATCCAGAGAAAACCTTATCAATTTTTTAAAAAATCGGTTATACATAACCCCCTCCTTACTTAATTTCAACATCGATCATTCCCAGATATAAATTCTTTAGACATTTCTTTGAAATGCCTCCTGTTCTTTATACTCCTAAATTATATAGTGCAACACACATAATGAAAATAAATTTTATCGCATAAACACAATCTAAGGGACATCGGTTGGTATTTCTTCGAAAATACCTTATAATGTAAAAGATGGGGCAGAAAATAATTTTTAATAAGGTTCCTTTTTCTGGACAAAATATTGTAAAAGATCCAGAAACCCTTTTTGGGAAGGTGCTTATTTCTCAAAATCAAGAAATCATTTCTTCTCTTCCTCAGGGAACTCCAACCCAACATACGCCTGTAATACACGGATGTCCAGATATTCTAACCAATTCCCCACAAAAGATATTAGCAGTTGAAGGGCTTTTAGATTCCATTGGACAGATCCCCATAGAACAAGATTTAGCGGAGATAGCAAGACAAATACGTATAGCTTCTCAAAAAAGGAAAATCCTATTCCTTCTGGTCCCCGATATTCTTTTAAAGAACAAAAATATGGCCTTCTTACCTGGGATAAAAAAACTCCTGCCTCCTGCTGTTTTCTATGCCCTTCCATCCTGGAAGAATCATAAAGAGATAACAGTTCTTAGCCCGTCAGAACAATGGTTTTTATTTCGCCCCCCATATCTATTCCGAGATATCATAGAGATTACCATTTCAGAGGTTCAAGGAAGATACATACTAAAAATCGATGACCAATCCCCCTCAACTGTGCTTGAGAGACTTGGAATTGATCCCAAGGGCCTCAGCAATTTTTTTCTCATAAAAAAGGCCGGCGACAGCACTTCTGCGACAAACATAAAACGCATTATCTTCAACCGATTAGAATTGGCACACACTATAGAACCTGGCAAATACAACTTAGGCTACTTTGTCCCTCAGAGACTTTTATCTTTTATAGAAGAGGCCTGTTCTCGCAGAGACATCCATGACAATGGAATAGTTCTTTTTCTTTCTTTAGCATTGAGTTACAAACTCTTGGAAAAAGAAAAACGGGAAATAACAACGTTTCTTCAAAAAGCATCTTCTCATTTTATTGTGATTGGTTTAGAATTTCTCATAGACCTAAAAAATATTGCACAAAAAGATAGCGGATTTGCTTTGATTGGAAGGTGGTAGAATGGATTTATCTCTCGTAATCTTACTTCTAGCAATTGTCTTACCAGCAACCGTATATTTTTTTCTTTCTATCCCTTATAAAAAACCCTTACAACGAGCCGTCGATAAAGAAATCGATAACATTGTTAACGAAAACAGCATCCTAAGAAATCAAGCAACCCTCTTAGAACGTAAGGTCCAAATAATCCATAAAATAAACCGCTTAATATCAGAAGTAGCCCCCATATTTTATTTAGAAAATGTCCTAAACAACATATCAAAAATAGATTTATCAGAGTTTGGAATCACTCACATTGGACTGATACTTATAGAAGACGGGAAGGCTATTGCCAGCAGTTTCTCCGGCAACATCACCGAAGATCGTCTGAAAGGAATCATTGACATCCTTCTGGATGAATTTATTTTATCCCGTTTAGGGAAAAATTCTCCAGTAACTTCTGACATACTTTATATTCAAAACCGAGATCTGTTAGAAAAAATAAAAAAGGTCTCTCAGATAGAAGATTTCTTCGTTATTTCTCCTCTTAGATTCGAAAACAGAAATATAGGACTGCTTCTACTAGGCACAAATACAATAAATCCAGGCTCCCCTGAACTATTTTCAGAAGTTGCTGGCATATTAGCCATGCACCTTGCCTACATCATAAGCAATACACGTCTCTATGAGAAAAACCGATCCTACCAGCAAGAACTGGAACACACTGTACAACTACGGACACAAGAACTTCAGGACGCTATAGAAAAGATATCCCAGCACAGCAAAGCAAAAACTGAATTTGTATCCACTGTTGCCCATGAACTTAGAACTAGCCTCACGGCAATAAAGGGCTTTGCCAGTTTAATTTATGAAGGAAAACTAGGTGAAATAGACGAAAAGGCTAGAGACCGGGTATATAGGATCATCATACAGGTAAATCGCCTCGTAGAAATGGTTAACACCCTCCTAGACATAAACAAAATAGAATCTGGCAGTATTGAAATGCAACCCATAGAAATCAATGCTAGAAATCTCATAAACAGCGTCATTGATTCATTCTTGGCCCAGATAACGGAAAAGGAGATAAAAGTCGAAGTCCATTGTCGTGAAGAAACAAGACTCTATGCTGATTACCTATATATAGAGAGAGCGCTATATAACCTCCTAAGCAATGCCATAAAGTTTACCCCTCAAGGCGGAGAGATTTTCATCCGCGCAATGGAAACGCCTCAGTCAACGATAATAGAAGTAGAAGATACCGGTGTAGGAATTCCTGATAGCGATATAGACAACATCTTTCATGAGTTTTATCATCTTGATCACCCTGAAACCACAAATATACGGGGCATAGGATTGGGCCTTGCCCTAGTAAAGCGAGTTGTACTTGCCCATAAAGGCAAAATAAGTGTAAAATCTTATCTAGGCAAAGGAACAACCTTTATTGTAGAAATACCGAAAACAGGAGGTATAGATGCACAGGGTACTGGCCTGTGATGACGATCCAGATATCCTAGACGTAATAAACATAACCTTCTCTTCGGAGGGCCTGGAAATCTTGACAGCGAAAGACGGTATAGAGGCATGGGATCTGCTGCAAAATGAATCAGTGGATGTCATTATCCTAGACTATGTAATGCCCAGGATGTCTGGGCTTGAGTTATGTCGAAAGATAAAACAAGACCCGCGTCTTTGCCAACTTCCCGTACTATTAGTAACAGGGAAAGGCGAACAGGAAGATAAGCTAATGGGTCTCGAATCCGGAGCCGATGACTACATAGTAAAACCTTTCGATCCCAAGGAACTGCTTATAAAGGTAAAAAATCTCCTCAAAAGGACAACCATTATTCTAGATACCAATCCCCTCACTCATCTTCCCGGTAACAATACCATATCTGAGCAAATCGGGAAAAGGATCCGGTCTAAAGAATTATTCGCCATCGCCTACGTAGACCTCAACAATTTCAAGTCTTATAACGACAAATACGGATTTTTTGCTGGCGATGAACTTATCAAAACAACAGCTGAAATAATAAAAGAGACCTGCTTAACCATTGATCCTCAGGCCTTTGTAGGACATATAGGAGGTGATGACTTCGTCTTCATGACAACACCTGAAAAGGTAGAAACCATCTCAAAAAAGATTATAGAAGTCTTCGATAAAAAAATTCCTGAATTTTACGACCCAGAGGCCAGAAAACAAGGATTTATAGAGACCCTAAACCGTGAACACAAACCAGAAAAATTTCCCTTTGTCTCTATCTCTATATCTATAGTTACCAATGAAAACAAAAACATTGATCACCCAGCACAGATAGCACAGATAGCAGCCGAATTAAAGAGGAAGGTAAAGGAAAGCGGGAAAAGTGCCTATCTAAAGGATCGTAGAAGTCGCTAATTCCCAGAAACCCAACAAATGCCGGGAGTGGGATTTGAACCCACACGGATTTCTCCACACGCCCCTCAAACGTGCGCGTCTGCCGATTCCGCCATCCCGGCGAAAAAGAAAAAATAAATTCTATACCTGCTTATGCAAATTATGCTAACATAAAAGACCCTTCGCAAGGAAACAACCAAAAACCGCCACACATAAAAATGGGCGGTAGAGGACTCTCACCTCGCATCCTGCTCGCAATAGGGGCTTGGCCCCTCTTGCGCTCGCCTTCGCTCGCTGTCACCCCCGCCGACATCCTGTCGGCGCACTGTGCTCGAGCTACGCTCTCGCTCCGTTTTAAGGGGAATACTTCCCCTTAACAACCCCTTGTTCGAGTCCTACACCTGCTTATATATAAAAGACCGTATATACAAAACCCAACCCGAAAGAAAATAAACCCTAAAGAGCAAACATAAAAATGGGCGGTAGAGGACTCGAACCTCTGGCCTCCTGTACGTCAAACAGACGCTCTAACCAACTGAGCTAACCGCCCATTTAAATAATATTTATAACTTCAAATCCCATGCTTAGTCAAGAAAATTCAACTCGACCGTCACTTTCTCCTCTCTAACCATGTAAAACGATTAACCTCTTCAGAACTTTCCACAGAACCTCATTTATGTTGTCCACATTGTGCTATAATAATAAATAGAACCCGGAGGAAGAAATATGCTGAACAAGATACTGGGAATACTTTTTTTATTGCTGGGGATCCTATTTTTTCTAAAACCGCACTTATTTTTGCGATGGATTCAGAGAAAGGCCCATAAGAGGCTAAAGGTTCTATTGTTCGGTATCCTTTTCTCCTTAGGCGGTGGTCTATTGAAAATTGGCTTCTCTCAGCCCGGTTGGCCTGCTAAGGTGTTAATGTTCGTTGGACTTATCCTCCTTATAAAGGGGATCTTTATCCTGAAGGCCAAGGCATTTCAACACATCTTAGAGATCAGCTCTCGCATACCAATAAAAGTATACAGAATATCTTCTCTCCTCTATATCCTCTTAGGTCTATACCTCTTATATGGTCTAAAAAAATGAGACGACCTGAGTAACTATCGCATCAATATCTGCCAAGCGCCCTATCCCCTCATCTCCGCTGGCCAGTGGCCCCTTTACAGGACCAATAAACCCTACTCCCCAACTAGCTAATCTATTTACAGCATCTTGCACAGCCTGAGAGGACCACATCTGAAAATGCATTGCCGGAGCAATCAATACCCTACTAGACGGTATCGCCAGAAAAAAAGTACAGAGGAAATTATCAGCGATTCCATGAGCCAATTTACATATGGTATTTGCTGTACAGGGAGCAATAAGGAAGATATCTGCCCATTTTTCAAGGGAAATGTGATGGTCTTGTTGCTCTATCTGCGATGGAAAGAGGTCAACAAACACCCTTTCAGCACCTACTGCAAGAAAGAGTTGAGGAGAAACAAGCCGCTGGGCATTTGGTGTAAGGATTATCTTGACCGCAACACCTCGCTTTTCAAGGCTTCTTACTAGATCACATGCCTTATATATCGCAACCGAACTGGTCACTCCTAGGACAACATTAGGCATCGTGATCCCTGTGAGATATCATTCTCAAAATAGCCTCGGTTGTGGCAGGCCTGACCAGGGGCCGTCCAGTATTTCTGGCTTCCTCTGAAAGCAACAAGGCCAAACGACTCGCTTTTACTACTGTCTTATAGATTTCCCGTGTCCTTTCCCAGATCTTTGCCTCTATCATCTTCACTCCTCCGCGTTATCTCTTTCTCTATTATATCCACAACCTTGTTTACTGCAAGGCCTAAATCATCATTCACTACTATATAGTCATAGTTAGATGACTCCAGTATCTCTTCGTGGGCAATTCCTAGCCTTAGAGAGAGCTCTTCTTCCGTTAGATCTGATCGTGAAACTAGTCTCCTCCTTAGTTCCTCCTCCGAAGGGGGCATTATAAATATAGTAAGGACGTCATCCTTATAAAGGGATTTTACATAACGCCCCCCCCTGACATCTATTATCAACAAAGGGATCTTCCCCTCTTTCAAGATTCGATCCACCTCTCTTTTAGAGGTCCCATAAAAATTTCCAAAGATCTCTACCCACTCCAGAAATATTCCTTCACTAAGCCCAACAGCAAACTCTGCCCTTGATAAAAACATATAATCTTTTCCATCCTCCTCTCCTGGACGAGGTGGTCGTGTGGTGCAAGTAGGAACTTTCTTTATTAATCCATTCAGCCTTGAATCTTTTTCTATTAGCTTTCCAATCGTTGTTTTACCAACACCTGATGGACCAGATAAAACTACAAGCATATCTCTATTCGACATTCTGCAACACCTCCCGCATCCTATCCGCCGCCACTTTTATTCCCAAAGCGTATTTGGTCGCCCTTGCATCTACAATTTTCGCCAAGAAGGTATTGGCTTCTCTTAAAATCTCCTGAGAAATAAAGTCCAATTCCTTTCCTTTCGGTCCATCATCTAGCATTACTTTCTTGAACAGACCCATATTCATCTCCAGCCGATTCAATTCCTCAAAGACATCCTTTCCTTTTGTCGGAAGGTCTTCAAAGATGCCCTTTTTATCCAAAAAAGATACCCTCTTAGCCAATTTATGGAAAAGTGCTTCCATCTTTTTCTCCTGCCCCTTAATCAGTCGTTCCATTTGCTTACCCTCGGCCCTGCGCTGCTTATTCAACCTTTCTATAGCCATAGAAAGGGCCTCACGCGTAGCTCGAAGTAGCCTTTTGTCTTCCTTCATCTCTATATACAATATATTATTTATATTGGAGAGAGAAACCAGATCTGATAAAGAGACAGAAATTTCCAAGCCCTCTTTTTCTAATCCTTTTAACAAGCTATTTATAAAAGATTTATTAAATTCTATGGTATATTGTGCATTGCGTACCTTCATATACACATCTACCCTGACATGTCCCCTGTGAATACCTGAAGAAAGTATGTCTTTTCTTATAATAGATTCCCATGATGCAAAGGGAAGAGATCCCTTTATAGAGACATCCAGGCCCTTACTATTCCAGGACCTTATCTCCGTCCTTACCGAAAAATCAGGACAAGAAATCTCCCCAAAACCAAACCCCGTCATTCCCAATAAACCCATGCTACCTCCCAATGTTCCACGTGGAACATTCCGTCTTGATGGCCCTTGAATCTAGTCTCAACTTCGCATAAAATGTTCCACGTGGAACATTACGCCCATATAGCCACGGCACGACCACCCTCAACCATTGTCTTGGTAGGGTAAAGATCCTCTATTATCTCTTCGGGAGAAAACCAGAGC
>WGAY01000050.1 GCA_015494585.1 Candidatus Omnitrophota bacterium
ATATTCATTTATAGCACACTATAAACCATTTTATTATATATTTTAGCACTTCTCTTGTCCACCGTAAGCATTTCTACATAGTGTAAAATAAATTATGCACTTTTGTCTTGAAAAAATAACAATATCCAGTTTTTTCCCCATTTTTGTCTAATTTTTCGGGTCTATTATTGATCACCACTGATAAAACTGTAACTACCATACGGCTTTGGATCACCAGGATCATTCCAGGCAATTCTATCCTTTAAGGATTTTAGACAATAATCTGCACTACTTTCGGGTTTGCCATCGTATATCTCGTAATCTTTAATCCACTCCTTTGGTGTAAAGTCAGGCATCAAGACATTGGCGCCATATCTAAAGCCTTCCAGCCTTAACCCCGGTTCGAGTATGTCCAACGCAGTAGTTGAGGCAATGTTTACATCTCCTAATACGAGTCTACATACGGCTACCATCTTCAGGGACCAATCTATAACCTGCTCTTTATCATATTCGTCTACATACCTATACAATGGCGTCCCTTCTGTAGGAATATAAGGGCCCATTCCTATCATATGGGCCCCGATATGTTTGAAAAACAACACATCTTCCACCAGACAATCAATATCTTGCCCTGGCAGGCCTATCATAACTCCAGTGCCCACCTGATAGCCTAATTCCCGCAGGGTCAATAAACAAGCACGTCTTTTCTCAAAACCAGATCCCCCCTCTTCAGGATGAAGAAAACTATAGAGGGATGGGTTGCTGGTCTCAATTCTCAACAGATACCTATCTGCACCACTATCTCTCCAAAGCTTATAGACATCACGATCTTGTTCTCCCAAAGAAAGCACTATTCGCATCTGTCTTCTAGAAAATCTCTTTATCCCCAATATCAATTCATTGATATATTCAATAAAATAGTCGTCCCTCCTATCACCTGCCTGTAGAACAACTGAATGGTAGCCAGATTTGAACAATCTCTTAGATAGAGAAAGTACGACCTGTTTCGGGATAAGATAACGATAGATATCTTTTCTATCCCTACGGATACCGCAGTAACTACAATTTTTGACACATATATTGGAAACTTCTATAATACCGCGTAGATATATCTGACTCCCTATAGACCTCTCAAGCAAATCAATTGCCCTGCTAGCAAGGGCATAACGGGGAAGAGAAAAAAGCTCTCTCAGATATTCCTTTTCTTCCATTAGGTACCGACTAAAAGGCCATGGCCTTCGTAGTCACTCAACCTTCTCAAAGCAGAAAGCACGGCCATAAAACTAGTTTTGGGATTGATTGGAGAGGGCACATTTTCAGTCCTTGTAATAACTATCCCTTGATCCCCTTCCACCTTGAGTTCATGAACATTGGTGGCAAGCAAAGGAGAAGCAATAATTCTAACATACATATTCCTCATCTGCCCTGCTGCAAGGCTCACTGTAGCAGCAACATTTATATTTTTGGGGAAATGTTTTACCGCCTCTCTAACGGTACCGAAGAAGACCTCTGTATCCTCTCGAATAAGATTCAGATTTATTCCCTTCTTTTCAATATAGGCCACACCTTCCAATCCCCTGGGCGGTTTATAAGTCGTCAGAGTAATCCTCTTTATCTTGCCAATGCTAGCGGCCTTGACCGCATCTATACCAGAGACCGCACCACTGGGCGCCATAATCCTGACTCTATTCTTCTCCGCCCTGGGGAACAAATCCTCACACTCCAAGAGACCGCCCACACTTAAGACTAAAATATCCTTCCTCTCCTTTATACACAATTCCACAGCTGGCCGTACAACCGACACATGGGCGCTCTCCACAACCAGATCCACCTTGCTTACCAACTCCTCCAGGGAACTGCTCACAGAATCCCCATACTTATCCCTAAAACGAGAGAGTTTTTTTTCATCTATATCGTATATTGTCTTTAAACTCAGATGTTCTATCTTGGACTTGCTCAAATAATCCATTATAACCGACCCGATCGCACCGCAACCTATCACACCAACTGTCTTTTTCATAGCCTACCTCACCGTAACAATGATATTATCTATAAGCCTTGCCTTCCCAAACCACACCGCCAAGGCTACAACAATCTTGTCTTGCTCTTTCAGTCTTTTTATCGGCGCCAATGATTCTATATCCACTATCTCTATATAATCTACCCTGCCACTAGTACCTGCTATCAGGCCCTGCATTTCCTTTATTATCCTGCCAGGCCGCCTTTCCCCCTTCCTAATCATATCCCTAGCAAGGCAAAGGGATCTATATAATACAGTTGCCTCTCTTCTCTCTTTTTCAGATAGATACGCATTTCTAGAACTCATTGCCAACCCGTCTTTTTCCCTAATTATAGGCATTATCTTCATCTTAATAGGGAAATTCAAATCTTTTATCATCTGTTTTATGATTATCGCCTGTTGTATGTCCTTTTGTCCAAAGTAGGCAATATCAGGGGAAACGATGTTAAAAAGCTTTGCAACAACTGAACAGACGCCTTTGAAGTGACCAGGCCTAGACCTACCGCATAGATGCCTATCCAATTCTCTGATTTCTACAAAAGTACGGTACGGTTGTGGATACATTTCTTCTGTAGAAGGATAAAAGATTATATCCACGCCCTCGGCCCTACAGAGTGCCCTATCTCTCTTGAAGTTCCTCGGATACCTGGAAAAGTCCTCTCCCGGACCAAACTGAGTAGGATTAACAAATATACTCACAACAACGACATCATTGTCCTTTCTTGCCCTCCTTATAAGGGACAGGTGCCCCTCGTGTAAGGCACCCATTGTGGGGACAAAACCGACCCTCTTGCCATCTCTTTTCAACAAATCTATCTCTCTCCTGAGCCTGGATATAGAGGAGATGATCTTCACCTTGCAATGCCTCCTTTGTATATCTCTTCCAGGACCTCTTCAACAGAATTAAACTGCCTTCCAGAGGAGATTACCTTCTTAATTAACTCTTTTGCCTCCGATTTCTTATACTGCAACTGTAAAAGCACTTCAAATACCTCTTCAAATATATCCTGTTCCTGTTTCGGACGTTCTGTATACTCACCCTTAAAGAGGGCAAACTTAGCTGCCTTATCCTGAAGCCTGGCTATAATCTGCCTCGCCTTCTGTGGACCTATTCCTGGCATAGACGTCAATGTCTTAATATCACCCTCGCATATAGCCCGGGCAATTTCCCAGACAGGCATACTAAATGACTTCACCGCAGCCTTTGGCCCGATTCCACCCACGGTAATAAACAATTCAAAAAACTCCAGCTCAACCTTAGTAAGGAAACCAATCAAAAACTCCACCGCCTTGCTCGGCTCATTTTGGATATAGTGATAGGTAAAAAGCTCTACATCATCGCCCTCAGAAAAACTAGCCTGAGATGCTGGAGAAACCGCCACAAAATAAACCAATCCACACGGGGTCTGGATCTCAACTCCATCATCATATACACCAATTATTTTTCCTGCTATACGAGTTATCATTAATTCATATTATACGTTAGATTTCCCTATCTTTCATCGATTCGCTAATCTGTTGAGGATGAAGAATGGAGTAAATCTTTCATCCTCCCTTTCCCCCGCTCAATCTTAGTTCTTATGTATTCACTTAAATTAACTTCCCTGCGAAACTTTATCCAGAGAACTTACAGTAAATTCACACTCAGGATAATTAGAACAACCATAAAAAAGCCGTCCTCTTCTCCTGCCCTTGCCCGCCCTTCTCGGGACAAGCTCGCCCCCACACTTCGGGCACTTGACTCCAGTAGAGATAGACTTGGTATTCTTACACTCAGGATAATTAGAGCAACTCAGAAACTTTCCATTCTGGCCCCAGCGGATTACCATCTTTGAGCCACACTTCTCGCAGACTTCGTCTGTCTCTTCTACCTCTTTCTTCATATTCTTGCTCGCAAAGTTGACCCGCTCGACAAACTCAGGATAAAAGGACTCCATCAGGGCCTTGCTATCTGTGTCTCCTCCCTCAATTTTATCCAGGTCATCCTCCATTTTCGCCGTAAAGCCGTAATCCATTATTTCAGGGAAGTATTCCTTAAGCAAATCAACTATCTTCTCGCCTAGTTCATTCGGAACAAGCGCGCCCTTTTCTCTTACCACATAACCCCTGTATATCAGGGTCTGTATAGTCGGGGCATAGGTACTCGGCCGTCCTATCCCTTTCTCCTCCAGCTCTCTAACAAGAGAGGCATCGTTATATCTTGATGGAGGTTTAGTAAAGTGCTGGCTAGCGCGGACGTCGATTAAATCAAGGCCCTGGCCCTCCTCCACAAGAGGAGCTAAATCCTCCTTTTCGTCCTTATCGCCATTATCTTCATATATAGCAGTATAGCCCTTGAACAGCGTCCTGATAAACGTCCTGCGGAATTCAAATTCACCCCTATCATCAGAGGCAACCACAGAAATCTGCTCCAGCTCAGCGGGTTTCATCTGAGAGGCAATGAACCTTTCCCATATAAGCTTGTACAGCGCAAATTGGTCCTTACTCAAATGACTCTTTACTGAATCTGGTGTCCTATATACAGATGTAGGTCTGATAGCCTCGTGGGCCTCCTGGGCCCCCTTTTTTGACTTGTACTTATTGGCCGACTGCGGCAGGAATTCCTGCCCTATCTTATCTTTTATATAACCACGCACCTCATCTATGGCCTCTGCAGAGATATTGACTGAATCGGTTCGCATATAGGTAATCAAACCTATAGAGGCATCCTGGCCCAGGTCAATTCCTTCGTATAATTGTTGCGCAATCTGCATAGTCTTTGCAGCTGAAAATTTCAATTTGTTAAACGCCGCCTGCTGCATACTGCTGGTTATAAATGGTGGCGGAGGATTTTTTTTCTTCTGCCGCTTTTCTACACGAGATACGATAAATTTTTTACCCCTTATCCTCTCTATCAGCGTCGCGGCAGACTTCTCATTTTCTATCTCTGGCTTTTCATTATTCATCTTTGAAAGGCGGAATTCCTTCAGAAGGCTGCCACTGGAATTCTTAAAATCGGCCTCTATGGTCCAGTATTCCTTGGGGACAAATTCCCTTATCTCCTTTTCCCTTTCAACTATCATCCTCAGGGCAACCGACTGTACCCTGCCAGCACTTAAGCCTTTACTAACCTTCCTCCATAGGATGGGAGATATATAATAGCCAACTATCCTATCCAATATCCTGCGCGCCTTCTGCGCCTCGACCAGATTGACATCAAATCCCCTTGGAGAGGAAAAAGCTGACCTGATAGCCCTTGGAGTAATCTCGTGAAACTCAACCCGCTCAAATTTTGCCTCATCTATCCCTTTCGCCTTAAGATATTCCTTCAAGAGCCAGCCAATAGCCTCCCCTTCTCTATCAGGGTCGGTTGCCACAAATACCTTTTCACTCTCCTTTGCCAGACCTTCTATCTCAGAAACAACTCCCCTCTTATTCGGGACAACCTTATAGAAAGGGACAAAACCCTTCTTTATACTTACCCCCAATTGGTGCTGCGGCAAATCAATCACATGTCCCATCGTAGGTTTGACCTCAAAATTATCCCCTAAAAATTTATTTATGGTCTTGGCCTTTGTAGGAGACTCTACCAGGACCAACGCCTTACCCATCAGACATCTCCTTCCATCTCGAAACCTGCTTTTTCAGTCTGTCAATCACCCTATCTCTGCCCAGTACACAGAGTAAATCAAAAAGCCCGGGCCCTATTCTCTTTCCACTCACCGCCACCCTTACCGGATGGATAAGCTCCCTTGCCTTTATCCCCATCTCATCTACCAATGCCCTAAACTCCTTCTCTATGATAGGAGTATCCCATGGATGAACTCTCTCAAAAACCCCTATCAATCTAACAAAAAGCTCACTCTTGTCAACAGACAGGTGCATATCCACTGCCTCCCTATCAAAAGAAAAATCATCGCTCCAGAAATAATCAGCCCAATCTACAAAATCAACCAGGGTAGTGGCACGCGACTTAAAAAGGGAAATCACCTTTATGGCATAAGCTTCATCGACATCAAGGCCCCTTTCTTTTAGAAAAGGAAGTATCAAATCAAGTAACTCCCTATCAGATTTTGACTTGATGTACTCAGAGTTCACCCAATTCAGTTTATCCATATCAAAGACAGCCGCTGTCTTATTCACATCCTTTATATCAAACAAATCAATCGCTTCTTCTATAGAAAATATCTCTCTATTCTGCCCAGGCGACCAGCCCAGAAGCATCAGATAATTCACTATGGCATCCGCCAGATAACCCATCCTTCTATACTCACTAACCGCCGTAGCACCTGTACGTTTGGAAAGTCTGCCTCCATCCTTGCCCAATATTAATGGGAAATGGGCAAATTCAGGCACATCAAACCCCAAAGCCCTATATAGAAGTACCTGTTTGGGAGTATTCGAGATATGGTCATCACCCCTTAAGATATGCGTAATTCCCATAAGGGCATCATCGACAACGCAGGCAAAATTATAGGCCGGCATGCCGTCTGATTTTATGAGAACAATATCTCCAAACTGACGTGAATTTATGCGAATCTCTCCCCTGATAAGGTCATTAAAGACTACATCCTCTTCTGGGACAGAGAATATAATTGCCTCTCCCTTATCAGACTCAGTCTCAGAATCAGTTCCAACAGAAATCGAGATGCCTTTATTGCGCCGTTCAGCAGCTCTATATGCCCTGCCCTCTTCTAGAAGCTTATTAGCGAACTCCAAATAGATATCCTTTCTCTGAGACTGATAGAACGGCCCCTCATCCCAATCCATCCCAAGCCACTTCATTGAATCCAAGATCTCATCTACATATCTTTTCTCTGAACGCCGTTCATCGGTATCTTCTATCCGTAGGATAAACTTGCCATTCGCATGTCTGGCATAGACCCAGTTAAACAGGGCCGTCCTGGCACCGCCTATATGCAAAAAACCCGTAGGGCTTGGAGCAAATCTAACTCGCACCTCTGACATAGGCTTCTCCTTAATAGTTGATCCCGGATTATTCATTAGAATTCTTTAGCTTCCATCGCTTGGTTAATCAAACCTCTCTTCCCTCATCCAAATATAACTCAAATCTAAAATCTTAAAAGTCAAATCCACAGCTTAAAACTTAAATCTCTTTATTTTATCCTTTATTTCTCTTCTCTTCATCGTCAGCTGAGCTTCCAATTCTTGCATTCCGATTTTGCCTTCCTTAACTCCGCTTTCTCTGTATCCCATGTTAAAAACAGTTTTGAGCTTTGAGTTGTGGTTTTTAGTTTTTACTTTTGAGTTTTTAGTTTAACTACATAGTGAATTCTTATTTCTAGCTTTTCCTATTGTCCCACAACGAGTTCCATTATATCACAGATCTCTACCGCATAATTTGGGATAATCAGAAATAAAAATTCCAGGTGCCTTATTATACCAATCTTAATTTGGAGAGACAAATAATATTCAACAACACGGGCAGGATTCAAATAATTGAGTTTAAAATCTATTCCAGAGTTCCTCCAGCTCTCTCGATATCTCCTCCATCAATGAGATATTACGCTCGTAGTCCATACGCATAGGTCCTAGCAAACCAAGCCTTGTCTCTCTGTCATTTATCTCACCGCAATAGGATATTATCAGGGAGCAATCTCGAGTCTCAGGCAGGCCTATCTCCTCTCCTATAAACACATCCACCCTGTCCCGCAGATTGCGCCAGAAAATCTCATAGATAACGTCCTCACTCTCTAAAACCGTCAATAAGTCTTTAATCTTCTTAATATCCTGGAATTCCTGATAATCCACTATATAGTTGCGACCATGCATATAGATATCTTTATTTCCCCAAACCACACCCATACCAGTCTGATGCGCCAATTCAGAGATAATATCCGCCGTTATCTTTAACAGCTCATCTATCTTATTGACCTGTTCAGCAGACTTTTCTATCTCCTTTTCCGCACGTCTGACATCTTTATCCACTTTTCGCCTTTCAGGACCAACCTCGACGATGTAATCCAGATAATACCTATAGGCCTTCTCTGTAGGTATGCGGCCCGCGGAGGTATGTGGTTGGGCCAAAAACCCCTCTTCGGTAAGTTCAGCCATTATATTCCTTATGGTAGCAGAAGAACAAGAAAGCCCTCGCTCCACTATCAATTGCGAGGCAATCGGTACTCCAAGCTCAAGATACGCCTCGACTATCTCCGCCAGTACATCTTCCTTCCTGTACTTGGCCTCCCTCGGGCACATATCTGCTCACCCCTTTCTCTTACTTTTTGTGCTTATGTGGTTTGAACTTGTCTCTATAACGGTCTATCTGCTTCAAAAGGCTGTTGATCGCCTTGTGCATGGCAATGTCAGGTGCCTTCTCGTGCTGTCTAGCATACATATGCTTATTGGGTAAATACAATGCTATCCCGACAAAATACTGGTGTTTATGGGGATTTTTCTCCACACTCACATGGAAATGTGCATCCTCAACTGGAAGCCTGCCCATATGACGGCGAATGGTAGTATCCATCTCCCTTTTGAATAGCTCCTCGAGACCCTTTATTGTCATTTCATTAATACCCTTAAAGTGAAAACTCGCTTGCATAACCCCTCCTTATAGAAATTATCAAGGAAGGCAAAGGATATCTCCTTTGCCTTCCAAATTTGGCTTATTCTTCCTTAAACTCAGCATCTATAACATCATCTGGTCCTGATGAACTGCCATCAGACGCACTCTCCCCTGCTGCCTGCTGACCAGCATCGCCTGTCGAAGATGCGGCTTCACTGCCAGGCTGAGACTGTTCCGCCTGGGCCTTCTTGTACATCTCCTCGGCAAGTTTATGCGAAGCCTGAATAAGTGTCTCCATCTTCTGCTTTATCTCATCTATCGTGCCAGACTTTATTGCATTCTTTAACTCCAACAGATGCCCCTCAACCTTTGCCTTTTCTTGGGCATCTATCTTATCACCTACATCTTTTAATGCCCGTTCAGTCGAATATACCAGCTGATCCGCCTGATTACGAATTTCGACTTCCTCCTTCTTTTTCTTATCTGCCTCGGCAAACTGCTCTGCCTCCTTTATCATCTTATCTATCTCTTCACGAGATAGTTTATTCGGAGCGGTTATCTTGATAGCTTGTTCCTTACCTGTTGCCATATCCTTGGCAGAGACATGGAGTATCCCGTCAGCATCTATATCAAAGGTAACCTCTATCTTCGGGACCCCTCGCGGTGCAGGTGGTATCCCAACCAGGTCAAATCTACCAAGCTCGACATTATCATTTGCCATAGGTCGTTCACCCTGCAACACGCGAATCGTCACAGCCTGCTGATTGTCCTCGGCCGTAGAGAATATCTGGCTCTTTCTAGTAGGGATGGTGGTATTTCTCTCAATTATCTTGGTAAAGACCCCTCCCAGGGTCTCTATACCGAGAGAAAGAGGAGTGACGTCCAGAAGAAGGACATCTTTTACGTCTCCTTTAAGGACAGCGGCCTGGATAGCCGCACCCATAGCCACACACTCCATCGGATCTATCCCGCGTTCTATCTTCTTTCCGATGAACTCCTCTACCACCTGCTGAACAATCGGCATACGGGTCGGACCACCAACCATTATGATCTTGTCTATCTGACCAGCGCTCAGTCCAGCATCCTTAAGGGCCTGCTGGATAGGTCCTTTACACCTATCCACTATTGGCCTCACCAGCTCCTCAAGCTTTGCCCTATTTATCGTCATCGTAAGGTGCTTGGGACCCGAGGCATCCGCAGTAATAAAAGGTAGGTTGACGTCTGTCTCCAAGACACCCGATAACTCTATCTTTGCCTTCTCAGCCGCCTCGACTATCCTCTGCCATGCCATCTTGTCTTGCTTTAAATCAATACCCTCCTTCTTCTTAAACTCCTCCACGATATAATCTGCCAACGCAAGGTCCATATCCGTTCCGCCAAGCTGGGTATCCCCACTGGTAGAAAGCACTTCAAAGACTCCATTCGACATATCCATAATAGTTACATCCAGGGTACCACCACCCAGATCGAATACCAGTATCTTCAAGGACTGCTCCAATTTATCCAGCCCAAATGCAAGACAGGCAGCCGTAGGCTCGTTTATAATCCTCAAAACCTTCAGACCAGCTATCTCCCCTGCATCTTTTGTGGCCTGCCTCTGGTTATCATTAAAGTAGGCAGGAACAGTAATAACCGCCTCCGTTACTGGCTCACCCAGATAGGCCTCGGCATCCTTCTTTATCTTTTGCAGGATAAACGCCGATATCTGCTGTGGTGTATATTCCTTTCCATGGACAACAAATTTATAATCCGTGCCCATCTTTCGCTTTGCCCTGGTAATAGTGCCTTCAGGATTGATTGCGGCTTGACGACGTGCAGGTTCACCCACCAGAAGCTGTCCATCCTTTGTAAACGCCACCACCGAAGGAAAGGCCTTACCACCACCAACGGTCGTACCTTCAGCCGAAGGTATAATCTTTGCCTGCCCCCCTTCGTAAATAGCGGCAGCCGAATTCGATGTACCCAGATCTATTCCTATTGCCTTTGCCATAGTATCACCCTCCTTTTTAATTATTGAAACATATTGTCTTCTTAATCAATCACAAAGTCTATCTCCCTTGCCTTTGTCAGAACCACCTTGACCCTGCTCTTCTCAGGGACCTTGCCCTCAAGGATAAGCAAGGCCAATGGATCCTGGATAAGGCGTTGTATTGTCCTCTTTAACGGTCTTGCCCCAAAGTCAGGGTCAAAACCCGTTTCAGCCAGGTATTCCTTGACCTCATCGGCTACCTCGAGTTCAATCTGCTTCTCCTCAAGCCGCTTGGCAAGAAGAGAAAGCTGTATCTCTGTAATGCGTATAATATCCTGTTTTGAGAGTTTGTTAAAGATAATTATCTCGTCTATACGGTTTAGGAACTCAGGCTTAAAACTCGCCCTCAATGCCCTGTCAATATTTACCTTTATCTGTTCCTTTGTCAGAGAATCATCGCGAAAGTATTCACTGCCGATATTAGAGGTCATAATTATTACCGTATTTTTGAAATTAACCACTCGGCCCTGACCGTCTGTAAGTCGTCCTTCATCCATTATCTGCAGAAGGACATTAAACACATCTGGATGGGCCTTTTCTATCTCATCGAACAACACAACAGAATAGGGTCTGCGTCGCACTGCCTCAGTAAGCTGACCACCTTCTTCGTAGCCCACATAACCAGGCGGAGCACCAATAAGCCGCGCCACGCTGTGCTTCTCCATATATTCAGACATATCGATTCTGACGATATCTCTCTCGTCGTTGAACAGAAATTCTGCAAGGGCGCGTGCAAGCTCTGTTTTACCGACACCCGTCGGTCCGATAAACATAAAACTTCCAATCGGACGATTTGGATCAGCTATACCTGCACGAGCACGCCTTATCGCAGAGGAAACCAGACTTACCGCCTCATCCTGTCCAACCACCCTCTGCTTCAAGCGTTCCTCCATATGGACAAGCTTTTCTGCCTCGCCTTCCATCAACCGTGAAACCGGTATACCTGTCCACTTAGAGACGATCTCGGCAATATCTTCCTCATCCACCTCTTCCTTCAAGAGAAGCTTCCCCTGCCTGCGCAGCTCTTCTAGTTTCTGATTGGCCTCTTCAAGTTCCTTCTGAAGACGGGGAATCTCTCCATAGCGTATCTCAGCGGCTTTCTGTAAATCTCCTTCCCTCTGGGCACGAGATTCCTCATTCTTTAGATCCTCTATCCTGGCCTTTATCTGCCTTATCCTAGATATAATCTCCTTCTCCTTCTGCCACTTCGCAGTAAGGGCCGCGGATTTTTCCCTCAAGTCCGCAAGCTCCCTTTCTATATTCTCCAGCCTCTCTCTAGAGGCCTCATCACTCTCCTTAGTCAATGCCTGTCTCTCTATCTCAAGCTGCAAAATTCTTCTCTCTATCTCGTCTATCTCCTGAGGGCGGCTGTCAATCTCTATGCGCAGCCGGCTGGCAGCCTCGTCTATCAGATCAATGGCCTTATCTGGCAAAAATCTAGAAGATATATAGCGATGCGACAATACCGCAGCCGCTATGAGCGCCGCATCCTTTATCCTGACACCGTGATGTACCTCATAGCGTTCCTTCAGACCACGCAAAATGGCTATCGTATCCTCAACCGATGGCTCTTTTACATATACCGGCTGGAATCTCCTCTCCAATGCCGCATCCTTTTCAATATACTTGCGGTACTCGTCCAGAGTAGTAGCGCCGACGCAGCGCAGTATCCCCCTTGCCAGGGCAGGTTTAAGCATATTCGCAGCATCGACTGCCCCTTCGGCCCTGCCTGCTCCAACGACCGTGTGTATCTCATCTATAAACAGAATTATCTGGCCCTCGCGCTTCTCTATCTCCTTCAATACAGCCTTCAATCTCTCCTCAAACTCCCCTCTGAACTTTGCCCCCGCAAGCAAGGCCCCTATATCCAGGGCTATCAGACGCTTGTTCTTCAATCCCTCAGGCACATCACCAGAGACAATCCTCTGGGCAAGACCCTCAACTATAGCCGTTTTGCCAACCCCAGGCTCACCAATAAGGACCGGGTTATTCTTAGTCCTTCGAGACAGCACCTGTATAACGCGCCTTATCTCTTCATCTCTACCTATAACAGGATCGAGCTTCCCAGCTCGGGCAAGGGCCGTTAGGTCACGGCCGTATTTCTCCAAGGCCTCATATTTATCCTCTGGGCTTTGATCAGTCACATTCTGCCCACCCCTTACCTCAAGCATAGCCTGCATAAAGTTCTTCCTAGTAATCCCATATTTAGAAAAGACCTGATTGAGCTCTATAGCACTTGTGCTAGAGATTATAGCCAAAAACAGATGTTCTGTACTTACATAGGAATCCTTTAATTCCCTTGCCTCTTTCTCGCAGGAAGCCAGTATACTATTTAACTCACTGGACATATATACCTGACCGCCCTGAACCTGTGGCAGCTTTTCCAAAAGCCGATTAATATCCTCTATTATCGGTCTTGTCTGTAATCCCATCTTGGATAAGACCGCAGGCACGACCCCGCCCTCCTGGGACAACAGGGCAACTGCCAGGTGCTCAGGCCTTAACTGCTGATGCCCCCCAGATTGGGCAATATTCAAGGCCTCTTGAATTGCCTCCTGGGCCTTTACCGTAAATTTATCCATGTTCATAATTATCGCCTCCTATATCAGCCTATTTTCAATAATAACTGCAAACGCAATCATTGACAAAACCATCTGATGTACAATAAGTTAATCTGACTTCCACCACCCTTCAAGAAATTAGCACTCGATGTTTACTTCTGCTAAAATAATAGCAGAAAAAACAGTTTTGTCAAGTAAAAACCCTGATAATTTATTGTGGGGGAACAGTCTTGACCCTTTATTTCCTATTCTAAACCCTTCCCCTATATTTCAATTTCTTATATTTATAGAAAAATAAATAAATGCCAACAACACAGATAATTGCCAGAAAGAGTAATGGATAATAGCGCCGTAGAATTGCCCTTACCATATCCTCATTTTTACCCACATAAAAACCAACATAGGCCAAGATAGCAACCCATATCCCGGCCCCTAAGCAGGTATAGAGAGAAAATCGGAATATATTCATCCTGGCAATCCCTGCGGGCAGAGAAATATACTGCCTTATGCCAGGGATAACCCTGCCCACGAAGGTAGTAATCTCGCCGTGTTCAGCAAAATATTTCTTCAACCACCCTATACGTTCAGGCGTTATCCCAAAACGCCTACCTAGCTTCAATACAACCCTCTCTCCCCATTTGAAGCACAACCAATAATTAAATAAGGCCCCTAAGAGAGAGCCTAGAATGCCAGAGATGACAACCAGAATAATATTCAGATCCCCCCTCGCTGCGAAATACCCAGCTGGTGGAATGACTACCTCACTGGGGAAAGGGAAAAAAGAACTCTCCAAGGCCATAAGCAGAACTATAGCAAGGTAGTGCCAGTTCAACAAAAAATAATCCATAACTCATATCAGGCCATCTTAAATGTAGCCTTACTCCCTATTTTCTAGACTTTCTTTTTCCTTAAAATCTACTGCCACCTGGTCTGATGGTTCAACTTTTCCCTCATAATGGTGATGATGACGAGGATGCATACGTCCCGTTCCATCACATCTGTGCAGATGGCGTCTCCTTCTCTCTCTTCTACTACATCCACAATACATAAATAACCTCCTTTTTGAACATAAAACTACGCCTCTATCAAACTCGAAATGGCCTGGACGGATTGACTGCCACAATCAGGACACCTATCAAAGAGCTTCTTGTCCGTATAATAACAAGTTTGGCAGACATATCTATCTTCTAAAATCTGGGCATCGCCCCACACAATCCGCAATGCCTTGCCATTGACTATGGCATCGGCCACCTTACGGTGCGCAGAGTCCAATATCCTGGTCAGAGTTGGTCGCGATACCTCCATCTTGCATGCAGCTTCATCGTGGTGCATTCCTTCATAATCTACCAGTCTAAGGGCCTCACACTCTGCCATAGTCATCACCACAATATCCAGAGAACTCAACGGCACGCCTCTAGGTTTTAGAAATGTAGCTAGCGGTGGAAATTCAACCCTGCGCGGTTTTCTAGGCCTGGTCATATTTACCTTCCATTAAGAACCATGGTTCATTAATATCTCCAATCAACCCTTTTCTATTAAACTTAACACAGATTTCTTTACATTAAAGCATAATTTGGGAATTCGAGTCTAGCATTATTATTGCCTTGGTAGGGCAGACCTTTACACACTTACCGCAATTGATACATTTCCCATAATCTATACGGGCCAGATTATCGGTAACAACGATGGCCCCAACCGGACACTCTTTTTCACACCTGCGACAAGCAATGCAACCTACCTTGCAGACCGGCATAACATCCTTGCCCAGATCCGTGGACCAACAGCGGACAAAAACCTTTTGCTTCATCGGAACCAGCTCTATTATTCCACGCGGACAGGCAGAGACACACTTACCACACCCAGTACATTTAGTTCTGTCAACCACTGCTATCCCATTGACTATATGGATGGCATCAAATGGGCAAACCCTTACGCAGTCGCCATATCCCAAGCAACCAAATACACAGCCCTTATCTCCCTTTAATAACATATCCAGAGAAAGGCAATCCCTTACTCCGTGGTATTCGGCCCGCTGAACGGCTTTATCTAATCCCCCCCCACAATGGACAAATGCACAAAACCGATCCCCCACATCGTGCGAGATCCCTAAAAATTCGGCTATTTTCCTCCTCTGTTCTTCTGAAGAAACAGGACAGTTTGCAGGGACCAGTTCTCCCTTTACCAATTTAACGGCAAAATCAGCGCATCCCGCGCAACCACAACCTCCACAATTTGCTCCTGGCAGCATCTCTTCTACACGTGCAACCCGCTCATCTATTGGAACATGGAAAATCTTAGATACAGCAAACAGGAGAAAGGCAAAGACCATCCCTAATAAAACAAGAACAATGACCGCGCCCATCTATTACTCCTTTACAGCAAATACTACACTCCTTTAATAGTAAATCATCCAATCCCTATCTCCACCAATGTCTCAGTTCCTATTACACCATCTACAGATCTGATGCGATCGACCACAACGTCTGCCAACTCTTTTAGACCATCCGCCTCCACTAATATTACCGCATCCCAGGCACCAAAGACTGTCTTTATCTCCTTTATTCCTGGAATGGTCTTTACAGCCTCAAGGGCGTTTTTTTCCTTACCTACAGCAAACCTGGTTAACACCATTGCATTGACCATAACCCCTCCTAGACCATCAAAACTTATACCCAAGCTTCAAACCAAGCACATTCGTATTCTTCCAATCAACCTTCCGATCCGTTTGCCAAAGATAATATACCGTCCCCGAAAGGCTTTTTACCAGTTTAAACTTAATACCTACAGAAAAGCGATTGCGATTGATTTTCTCCGATTCAGTATCCATAAAGATTTCATTTGAAATAAAAGGCGACAATTTTTTCTCCAATAGTTTCGGAAGATTCAGGGTCAACTTCTCCCTGAATCGATAAAACTTATTGTGCTCCTGATGCCTAAATTCTAGTTGTGTCTTATTAGACCATTTCAAGTCAAAAAATTTAAATTTATGGACAAAGTTTATATAAGGCCTGTATTCATCTGTCCATTCGCCTTTTTTCTTCAACGATATATACTTCATATGTAAGGATACCTTATCTACCTTACTGAACTTATAGGTCAGGCCAAGATCCGTATGATGCTGATAAAAATAACTCATATCATCGCCATAACGCTCCTCTTCAAGGAGTGATATGCCCCAATTCTCGTTAAAGGCACCTGAGACCTTCTCTGTAATCCACAACTGCCAATCCCCATGCTCAAAAGAAAATCCTATGCCATACCAGAAAACCAACATCAACACCAGTAAAAAGATATATCTCCTCACAACCCTTCTCCTTGTATTAAGGTATCACCTTTAAATCAGCCCCCACAATATTTTTTATTCTACTACCCATATTAGGATATTTCAATTATATTAACTATCCAGTCTCTGCGACTTTTTCAATTCATTCCTATATTTATTCACGGTCCTTCTAGAAATCTGAATTCCCTGCTGAAGAAGTTTTTTACGGATAGCCTCATCGGAAAGCCTCCTATCTGAGGAAGAGATTATCTCCTTGATAAGCTCCAAAATCATTGCCTTAGGTGTATCATTAGTATAGGAAAGGGGGTTCAAGAAAAATTCTTTCAATCTGACACACCCCCACGGCAATTGCACATACTTATTATTAGCCAATCTGCTTATTGTAGACTCAGACATACCGGTATAATCAGAGGCATCTTTCAATGTAAGGGGCCGTAAAAAGGAATAACCATTCTCAACAAATCCCCTCTGTCTTATAGTCAAAAATTCCAGCAAATCCATCATCTTCCTATGGCGCTCATCCAAGGCATGCAATAGGTCCTTTGCCCTGCGCAGATAGTTCTGCAAAAACTCACGCGTCTCCTTATTTGGTTGAGACCGTAACAAACGTATATAGGCCTGATTCAATCTGAGTTTTGGCATATGCCAGCTCAATTTCTCTATCTGAATATTTCCATCAACTATTTTAACCTCATATTCAGGATAGACACAACACATATCGCCTCTATCTATTATCGGACTGGTATAGTACCGTCTCAAAGATTGAGCCGTAAACAATACCTGCTTTAACGGAACCCTCATTATCCTGGCTATTTTTCTATATCTACGCCTAATAAGGTCAGCAAATGCTGATTCTACTATCCGATACACAACCGAATCCCTGCCCTCACACCTCTCTATCTGCAGTAAAAGACATTCCTTTACATCTCTCGCTCCTATTCCAGGCATACAATTTTTCTTTATAACATCAAGGACGCGTTCGATATGATCCTGGGATACTCCCAACATCTCAGCGAGATTCGAAGGAGTCATTGTAAGAAAACCATTGTCGCTCAGATTAAATATAATAAACCTGGCTATCCGGACATCTTCTTCTGAATCAAATAGGGTAGATATATCTCTGTACAACCCTTCACGCCAGTTCTCTTCTGCCTTTATAGGAATAGGACTCCTCTGCTGGACCTCATAATACTGTTCTTTTATAGGCGTATACAAATCTTCTTCAAAATATTTATCCATATCCTCCGCCGCATTCAATCTATCTCGTCCCTCATCATTGGGCACAATCTCCTCAAGCAAGGGATTCTCCTGCAATTCCATTTCTACATAAGCTGACAATTCCTGAATCGGCATCTGAATAACCTTTAAGAATTGATGCATTTGAGGAGTAAGCCGTACATCTAGGCGTTGTCTCTGGATGAGTCTCTGCTTCATAATACTGTCATCCTGAAATTCAGGGCCTCAAGGATATGGGCATCTTCTATCCTATCACTGGCCGCCAGATCCGCTATAGTGCGAGCCGTCTTTATGACCTTATTATATGCCCTTGCAGAAAGGGCAAACGAATCCACTGCCTTGCGCAATATAGACTCAGCCGATTTAGAGAGCCGAGAATATCTCTTTATATCCCTATCCCGCATCTGAGAGTTCAAACGGATACCTGAACCATTAAATCTCTCAAGCTGCATACGCCTTGCCGCCTCAACCCTCTTTCTTATCTGGGCAGATGACTCGCAGGTATCTCCATTGTCGCCATATAGGTCCTTCGCATCTATATCAGAGACATATACCTGCAAATCTATTCTATCCAATAAAGGACCGGAGATCTTTCTCATATATCGCTGGATACTATAAGGTGAGCAATTGCATTCTTTCCTCTTACTGCCATAATAGCCACAAGGACAGGGATTCATCGCACAAACAAATATAAATCTCGCAGGAAAAACAGATGTATAGCCTGCCCTGGATATACGCACCAAACCTTCTTCGAGCGGCTCTCGAAGGGCCTCTATCACATCCCTACGAAATTCTGGCAGCTCATCCAGAAACAAGACACCATTATGGGCCAGGCTTATCTCACCTGGAGAAGGGGGATTGCCACCTCCTATGATAGAGACCGCACTACTAGTATGATGGGGACTGCGTATTGGAGGAAAAAGGACAAGATTTCCCTTTAGTAAACCAGCTATGCTATGTATACGTGTAGTCTCAATAATCTCCTCCAAAGAAAGTCTTGGTATTATCGTCGGAATCCTTTTGGCAATCATCGTCTTGCCTGAACCCGGTGGTCCTATCATCAAAAAATTGTGCCCTCCAGCCGCGCATATCTCGGCCGCTCGCTTGGCCAACCTCTGGCCTTTGACATCGCTAAAATCCAGTGAATACTGCAGATCCTGTTCCCAGAGAGTATCCTTGTCTAAGTGCGCAAACTCCAACCCTTCTGGATACCTGCGAACCACCTCCACTGCTTCGATCAATGACTCAACCCCTATAACTTTGGCATCCTTAACCAGGGCCGCCTCCAACTCATTTTCCTTCGGCAACAGCAAGATCTTATCCCCTCTAACACTATCGGCTATGGCCAATGCCCCTTTAATGGGTCTGAGATTGCCATCCAGAGAAAGCTCACCCACTGCCAGAAATTGAGACAACAACTCAGCATCAAATAATCCCTGATAGGCAAGAACGGCCAGGGCAATTGGCAGATCAAAAAAAGTACCCTCTTTCTTGATATCGGCAGGAGCTAGACTAATGGTCAGCTTATTTTTGGGAAAATTAAAGCCCGAATTTCTTATCGCCGAACGAATCCTTTCCTTACTCTCTTTTATGGCCGCATCAGGAAGCCCAACCACGACAACACCAGGCAGGCCCATACTCGCATCTATCTCTATATCCACATTAAAGACCTCTGCACCGATTATACCAACACTCTTTATTCTTACAACCATAACTAAACCCTTGAATATAAACTTTTGCTATAATCTAGATTTTATTTTTTATTAATTATACCCTAAAAGACAACCGATAAGAACAGCATATACAGCCCAGAAAAAAACCATTTTGGACTTTTTTCTGAAGGATTTGTTTCATTTAGAAAGGTTAGTCAATCTATCCTTAATACGGCAGACAGCACACAGGCCAGCGGCAGTAGTAGGATAACCGCATCTCTCACAATTCTCAACACACTCCTCTTCCACAGATGGCAGAGAAATATGCTTTTTAGCCGAGTAAAATCCCTTCAAGTATCTAATAATAAGCCCTGGGGTAGAGTGCTCCATTGACAGGAGGTGGCGTTTCCACTTTCTGCTGGTAGCCCCTTTAGAGAGAGGACAACTAGACTCGACATACTCTATCTCATTAAAAAAGCAATACATCGCCGTCTCCCTCTCAGTTACGAAGACCAAAGGTTTTGTCTTCTTGGCAAAACCATCCTCTGCAGGCAGAACAGGATATTGTCTGGCTAGATAGGATAGTTTCCACTGGAGATTGTTCGCCAATAGAGTTGTTGCCTCATCGTACATAGTATGCCCAGTAACAAGCACCTTACCCCTAGCCCAGTTATTCATATAATAGCGTTTTAGTATCCCACAAAAGGAACAGGACGGCCGCCTCATTACCCTGCCAACTTCTGGCAGTGAATACCCCAATTTCTCTTCCAAAGTCTCGATATTCACAGGGATAGAAAATTTTTTAGAAAAGGCAATTATTTTATCGCGAGCCACATCACTTGAACCCTCTATTCCTAGATCCAAGAAATAACCCTCAACATTGTATCCCATAGAAGAAAGAGCATAAAGAGCTGCCAAACTATCCTTTCCGCCAGAGACAGCTACCACCACACTATCCGACTCATCGAACATCTTAAATTTATCAATAGCATAACGGATGCGCTTCTCAAAGAAGCGCAAAAAATCTATCCGACACAAGGCCAGGCCGTATTGTCTCAAAAAGACCTCTACATCTCTGCTCTTACAAAATTTGCATCTCATCCCTTCGATAATACCTCTCTTATCTCCCAATCGCTATCTTCAGTCAATACTTCTGATAACAACAAAAGCCGTCCTCTCGCCCTATCTATACAAATAACCTCCTCCTCAAGCAAACCAAGATTTAAAAGAATATCCCGCAACTTAGTACCAGAAGAAAAGCGGTTGGATATGTCTACTCCATTAGAGGATAAAATTACTCTCATCAGAACTGAATCTTTACGCCGGCAACTATACCCTGGTGATTTACCCCTTTATTGGGCTTCTTGATACTGGCATTGGAGAAATGCCTGTATCTATATTCGATAAGCAATGACTTCCCTTTATCTATATCCCACTCCAAACCAATTCCAGCAAAGGAAAAAAAGTTCCATTGGGTCGCCTGCTCATTCGTATGCTGAGTCGTATAGCCAGGACCGGTCCCCCCTTTCAAATATGGCCTTATTCCATGCCATCGAAGAGGATTCCATTTCAAAACCATACTAAGGCCGAATTCTACATTGTTATCAGGGCCTATTACGGGGTTTAAGAATGCCTCTAACTCAAAAAAGACCTTCCCAGGGAGGGATATTTTACCCTGGACCCAACCGGTAATGTCCCTGCCTATGGCCATAAACAATGGGATAATTTCGTAGTCATCTTTATCGGCCAGTTCTCTTTCCACCATATACCCGGACATGGCGGAAAGGTATTCCCAATCACTTGTACTGTATCCACAAGATGGGCTTAATATAAATAATAATGAACAAAATACCACATATACTGCCTTCTTCAATTTTACGCCCCCCTTCTGGTTATAAAATACCAGATATTCTTAGACATATCGATTTTAGCACAAAAATGCACCTCGTAAACAGTAATTTTGGTTCAAGGAATTCAGGGTTTCTCAAAAACATAGACAGCATGATAAAATAGTTCTATGTTCAAGCGAAATAAAAAAATAGGACTTGTTTTGAGCAGTGGCGCCGCAAAGGGTGTAGCCCACATAGGGGTTATAGACTACCTCCTCCAAAATGACTACCAGATAGAATACATCTGCGGCTCAAGCATAGGCGCACTTGTTGGCGCCTACTTATCCATCTATAAAGATATAAAGGGTCTTAAAAGAATAGCTATAGAGACCGATTGGAAACTTCTACTAGGCCTAATGGATATAAACATAATCAACCTATATCAGGGGGGAATCATCGCAGGCAAAAAAATAGAAGAGTTTTTGAAAGAAATATTCAAAGATAACACATTTCAGGATTGCAAGATACCTCTAATAATCGTAGCAACCGACCTAAAAACAGGGAAACCTATAGAAATAGAGACAGGTGAAATCTGGCAAGCGCTAAGGGCAAGCATCGCCATCCCAGGGATATTCACTCCACTAAAACTTCAGGAAAACACATTAATAGATGGTGGAGTCTCTATGCCTATGCCTAGTTATTATTTAAAGAAACGCAAAGTCAAAAATATAATCGGCGTAAACGTACTATCCGAGCCTCCACAAATATTCAGTCAGGGCAAAAGTGAGATCAATATAATAGAAAACCTGTTGCAATCCCTTTTCATAATGGAATCAACTATTGCAAACGAACAGGCCAGACTGTGCAGGAAGACAATAAATCCACCCGTATCCCACATACCATTCTATGACTTCACGCGAGCTATAGAATTAATAGAGATAGGATACCAAACTGCCCAGAGAAGCGCGATATAAAGTACTTATCAATGGTTGACTATATGATTACCTCCGCCACCTAATATGACCATTAATATCGTATTTCTCGTAAGTCTCCAAGATATCAACACAGAATCTTTTTAATTCTTCATTTCCTTCCTTCTTCGCCAGCTCATATAAACGGATAAACATTTTCTTTCCTGTCTCTGTCTGTCTTAAAGTTTTCTTAATAAAATTATGCTGGGCACAAAGTGTCTGTCCATTCTCTATCGTTGATTTACCACCAAGATATTTGGGTTTTATATGATCAACATGAAGCTCAACGCCATCTTCTCTCCCCCGTCCGCAACTAACGCACTTATAACCATCTCTTTCAAGTATCTGTGCCTTTTGTTCCGGTGTAAAATCCTCTAACTCCCGCTGTTCTACTGCTTCTGCTTCATAGCGATAAATCCCTTTGCTTACTTTTATCAAAAATCCTTCTTCGTGCAATTTTCTAATAGCTCGCCAGGGATCCCTTGGCTTTCTTTTGTAGAGCTTTAAATATTGTTCCTCAACCCAATCGACAATGGGACCATGAGCTATATCCTTCTTTGGGTGGGCCTTAAAATATTCTATGATTAAATCTTTTATTGTTTTTTTCTTTTGCCGCATTTACTCATGATTTCAACAAGTAAAATTCACAATAAAATCTGCTGTTCAATCCCTACCTCTTGTTTTAACCTTTTAACCGCCAATTTACAATATGTTTCATCGATATCAACTCCTATTCCTCTACGATTATTTTGATAGGCAGCAATAAGTGTTGTTCCGCTACCTAAAAAAGGATCAAGCACAGTATCTCCTACAAAACTAAAAAGTTTAATACATCTCTTTGGGAGTTCTATTGGAAAAGGAGCAGGATGTCCAATCCTCTTCTTGCTTTCACCATTAAATGTCCAAACCCCATTAGTCCACTCCATAAATTCCTTTTTCGTAATATCATTCTTTCTACTGCCACTCCTTTTTTTCCAGTATTTCTTGTATAAAACAACTATAACCTCTACAGGAGCAATAACATAAGGGGCAGAAGCAGACATAAAAGATCCCCATGCCGTACGTCTTGAAATATTTCCCTCATTCCATATTATTGTTGAGTGGTATTTCCAGCCAACTTCTTTCGCAATATTGGTAATATCTGCACATACTGACTGTTGCCCTCCTTTATTCTTATCCAATGGAATATTTAGACAAAATCTACCATCATCCTTGGTTAGTTCATAACATTTGCTCAACCACTTTTTACTAAATTCGAGATAATCTTTGTAGGACAGACTATCATCGTGAGAATTGTAATCTATATCAACATTATAAGGAGGTGAGGTGACAATCAAATCAACCGAAGATTCTGGTATTGCAGTAATTTTGAGGATGTTGTCATTGTAAATCAGAATATCATTATAAGCGAAATAAGGAATGGTGTTTTTATTAGTAGATATTTTCTCTCCAGTTTTTAAAGTTATCATGATTAATCTACTTGTTATAATCCCAAATACTTGTTATAATCCCAAATTATGCATTAGAATTTCAACATCTTTCATCGTTCTGCTAATTATAACTCAAATCTCAAAGCTAAAAACTAAAATCCACATCTAAAAACCCTAAAACTTTTCTATCCCTAGCATTTCTTATCCTCAATAATCTGCGCATATATCTGCCTTATTCGCTGGCTCTCTCCCTAAATTAGCATCCTAATAGTCTGCCA
>WGAY01000051.1 GCA_015494585.1 Candidatus Omnitrophota bacterium
ACACCAGGCATTCCATCTATCAACAGAAGGGTATTAGCAGAAGCCCTGTCTTTAAGCATAAAGGCAAGCCTTTTTAACCCAGAACGGGCTGGCATAAGGTAAAATCTCCACCCAGTATAAGTATATACATTATTAAAGAATGTCATTCTGTTTCTAAATTTATCTATGTTATCCCTTGCTTGACACTCATATAAGTCATAAAAATAAGGCAGATTAAATATCCGTTTTCGATTCATTATTCCCTTGAAGAACGGATCCATTATATGGAAATAATCCATTATTTTATTCGCACCATATTCCCTTGCTATCTTGTCAAGATTTTTACAGAACCTAGACCAATTGACTCCCAGAGAGAGGAGGTCAAGGTCACAGATTATCTGTGCATCTATATCATCTTCCATAGGTCTGTAATGGCGTGTAACCAATATCAACTGCCTTGCCCGCCTTATCGTTCCATCTGCTATACCCAATCTCCTCAATCGATTCACCATCTTCTGCGCACTTGCAAGCTCATTTGTAATAGAATTAGAGAAATGAACTATATGATGATAGAAAATAGCAAATCTCAAGGCAATAGGACTACGGGCAAGTTGCCAGATCTTCTCAAAATTATCCAACATAAAAACAATATGCTTTGTATTATGATAGAAACGACGACGATCCTCATCATATTGCCTCAATAGATATGCCAGCTCTTTATCTGCAAGCTCCCCGTTTTTCACCCGGCAGAATCTCATAAGCCTGCGCCAATACCTTATAAACTTTCTCTTATAGATGCTATTAGAAAAAGACGAGGCAGAAGTATTATTTTCAGAAAAAATCTTCTTATACAACACAACATCCCTATTAGACACGGTAGTCTGTCCTATCCTTCGCATAATAGAAACTAGTTCTTGAATTTCTGTAACAACTCCTGCCTTGCCTGGTAATTTATAGAATAGGTCAAACAATTTATTCTTTATCTCATCGCCAATCTCAATATCGTTAATAATTTTCAATAAATCAATAATATCCTTCCCCTGAACCTTGCTTATGTCCGGATGCCATAAATAGGATAAATCTACAAGTTTTACCTTACCCTTCTGGTTTATCATAATATTGCGCAAATCTGACAATCTATGCCCCATCAAGTCTCCATGGGCAATACCTTTGTTGTGTAAAAAGGCTATAGCCTCTATTAAATCTGCCAATATCATAACCTTATAGGGACCTGGTATTGAAGAAAATATAGATATAGTCAAGTCTAGGAAGTCTTCCAAATATTCCATAACCAGCACGACATTTATATCCATAAAAGGTGAAAACATATCCCATACATTGACAATGCTAGGATGCTCTATCTCTTTACGCATCTCATACCAACTCCGAGAATGCCTTTCGTTAAGGTAATCAACAGCGTATTCCATTGCCTTTTCTAATTTTGGAATTCTGATAGCACAAATACGATTCTTTTTTGTATCCATTGCCTTAAACACATAATGCCACCTTCCCTCCCTGGGTGCATTCGTTAATATCTCATAGCCCTTATTTCTCAGATAATAAATTGTTTTATCCACCATAGAAATACTAGAATTCGAATTTCTGTGGTCTATTTTTAGAAAATTAGCAACAGCAATATACTCATTAAATCGCTTTTCGAGGATATGAACTCGCAAAAACATAGGGGGATGTGTCAATAAACTTATAGGAGTTGAAGATAAATTAGACATAAGATATAAAGTATCCTCTATTTTATAACCCATATGATAAGTCATAACAGCGGCAATAAAATCCACCTTTGTTTCTAAATACCATGAAAGCCCCATAACCAAAGCAACTCCACTAATAAATACTGGGAAAAGAAACAATATAGAAATCTTCCAAGGGAATCCTACTGCCCACAATCCCATTTCAATAAAAATAGAAGAAACGCTCAATAGTATATAAAGAGAAATCGGTCGCAATTTAAAATAATTTATCCAATTATCGTATAATCTTACTTTAGCTAATTGTGCAGCATACTCATTATCTAAAATAGCAATATGGGCAAATTCATGGTTGGCAAAAAACACTATAAAATCATCTGAGAAAGATTGCAAGAAATTGCAAAAATATGCAATAAGCAATGATCTGGGCATCAGGTCAAATCCAATCCCCACAAGTATATATGGAGTTATAAGATCTCTAAAAGTAAGTGAATCAAAATAGGACAAGTTTTCATCAATATCTCTAAAGGAAAGAAAAGTCCTCATAAATATGCGTTTTATTCTGCTATTGGCCTCATTTAATGATACTCTGCTCTCTACTTCAACATCGTCCGGACCATTAAATCCCTTTAATTTTTCAGAATACTTATTCAATACCTCATAAATCCAATTCCTGCTTAGATATTCAAATAAGTATTTAATGAAGCTCTTAATTCCAAATGAAGATGAAGAAAATTGTCTGGCTCGTATAAAACCAAATCTTCTTAGATCTTCTCCCAATGATATAGTGAAAAATATTTCAGGATTGGGATGAGGAAGCAATAAATCGTAAACTGTTTCTTTCCCTAATAGTGTTTCCCAGAATGGATGGACTTCATAAAATCCTAAGAACTTCTTTAAGTCATTCACAAATTCTTTCGCTTTATCAAAATAGAAATCCTTTAACTTAGGAGGCATCTCTACAAAATCCGGATAATTCAGCAAACCCTTAGATAAATTTGATATTTCCATATCTGAAGGATACATTGTTGTCATTGCGTCGAAATCAAAACCTACAATCCTTCCGCCAATTGAAAGCCCATAATTATGAAGATAGAAGTCAACATCAAAAATTCCCTTTGACCATAAAAATCTGCCCAAATCAAAAAATACCTCTACAAGCTTTTTTGAAACTTCCAAATTATTCCACAACAAAGCCTCTTTACTATAGGACTTTGATCTCCTCAAAAGCGGGATAACCCTTTCCTGAATAATGCCCCCCTTCTTTGATATATATGTCTTCGCCACCACTCTATTATCTACCCTGCCCCTGAGCTCCTTTAATACACCAGAAAGATTAATAAACCACACAGGGTTATCCCATTTCTTTTCAACAAGATTGGTTCCATCAATAATATATACTCGAGGAAATATCTTGCCCTCATCTTTGGCAAATAATATTCGACTTTTCCCTTTAACAGAGCGCCTGAGATACTGCCTTCTTGCTCCTAAAAGCGAAAGATCCTCCTGCCTTGCATTAGACATGGATGATGAAGATAATAAAGATGATGGCAAGATTCCCATCTCCACTGCTTCCTTTATATCAATTGATATCTCAATAAGGATATTTTTTATATGATGTGGTATTTCTAAATTTCTATTATTATGTATTATCTTAAATAGATCAGGGCTATCTACACCCCCCATTGAATCCATAAGAGTAGGAACCAATGGGAAAATATTGGGTGAATACAACATAAATTGAATACCATCTCCTCTTTCAAGTACTGTGACAACCGGAAGCCTCCAATCCAGGAATATTACCGCGGCAGCCATCTTATCCATACAATTACTTATAATGTCAGGCGATATATCTGGTTTTATAGACCAATAACTACCATCTGGAAGTAGATATTTCACATATCTATTTCCTCTACCCGATGAATATACAATAATTTCTCTATTTACATATATGTCTTGGGGAGGAATTAAGATAGGCAAGAAAAGTCTCACATAAGCTATAAAAAGAGGGAAAATTCTTATATTTTCTACAAATTCTACAATTACCTCGCCAAAATGACTATCATTTGGAGCCATAGATGTAATATACGGAAGACTGTCCAGGATATAATCAAAAGACGAATAAAATCTATCCATAGCAAAAGAGACATTTACATAACCATCTTTACTTAACAGATCCCGTTCTTTAGTTATGGAAAAGAGCACAGCTTCATATTCACCTTTTATATAATCGATAAAGTCCTTAAGCCCATAAAGCTCTATTACATTTTCTATAGGTTTTATACATAGCTTCCAATAAGCCTGCCAATCTAGATTTGGGGAATTGTTTATGGATGAAGTTGTGAATAGTTCCCTTTGCCGATAGGACGGCTTCATCTTCTTATTTAATATAATTTTCAAGGATTCCTTTTCAATGGCATAATACTCAAACGGCGGGGCACGTCCCTTGATAGGCATCCATTCAATAAGCTCATATAGCAGATTTCCTTTTTGGTTAATGGGCCATATCGGTACATCGATTAACCTCATCCCTGTTATGTCGATTGAAGCAAATAACTTACCTTCTCGCTCCTGGCGCACCTGAGTAACACAACTATCATAGGCCATCCATTTTATCAGAGGATATAATTTGCGTTTTGTATGGCGGCCTTTTAAATCAGTTTTTATTTTGTCTTTGCTGATTCCAATAGATGCCGCATATTTTGCAATCATTTTCCTTATGACGGGAACCCTTTGTCTCGTTAAAAAACTAGCATATTGCTCAGCCTCACGTATTTCACTAAAATCTTTGTATGGAGGCAAATCAAAATAGAGACTATGCTCTCTACAAAACTGTCTTAATGTAAGTCCACATATTCTATCTTTTTCAAAATCTAATTCGATGCCAATTCTGGAAAGTCTGTTAATAATAGAAGAACCTACTATATTTTCCAGAGTCTTATTTCGTAGCATAATATATGCTTCTTCTTGCAAAGCCTTATTAAACGGCCTTCGGCTATCCCCTACACCTGGCAGATAAGGTCTTTCTTCTACAAAAGCATGGAAATCGCTGCCAATAGTGAAGATAAGGCCCTCTCCCGATGCAATTTCTTTTAAGATATGGGATATCTCTTTAGGTGTTCTTGAATTATATGCCTCTATTCCATCAATAAGCCCATCCTGCTTAAATTTGCGGATAATAGAGGCAATAAATGATAATACAGCCTCTGCCTCAGAATCATATCCTGCATATTGAAGCATTGTCCTGTATGGATGAGCCCATACAAGAGTAAATCTGGCCTTTCTGAAAAGAGAAAGATCATGATATTTGATATAATCATTCCACTTATTCATAGGCCTCCTACCGCGCAGGCGCCTTAACACATTATGCGCAGGCTTTGTTTTAAGCCATTTGCTAAATCCTTTAATCCCCATAGGCGCAAGATAGGCAAGCATATGCATAGACTTTAAAGCAGGCGCATTATTGAATTCCACACCTATTGTATCAAGTGTTATCTCTATCCCCGGGAATACCTCAAAATCTCCCCCTAAAATATCCCTTGCCTTTAAGAGCTCAACAATTCCAACCATAGAATCGTGATCTGTAAGAGAAATGGCCTTCAGTTTATTTTGATAGGCAAAAGTAGCTATATCTGTCGGAGGAATAAGACCATCAGAATATATGGAATGAATATGGAAATCAGATCTGCCTTTTAAATGATTTCCTCTTTCGATTGAGTACTCTTTTTCCATCTGCTTCAAAGTCTCAAGCCTTATTTTTCTCCTATCTCCCGCTCCCACGATATAATTTGAATCCATATCAACTATTCTATCGGCCATTATACTACTACCAGAGACAAAAGAGATTCTTTGCAAGTCTTCAACTTCCATAGATTGATATCGAGTTAACCTGCTTAAATTCATATCATCGTCGGAGGCAATACTAGCTTCTATCGAAAATAGATTTACCATAGATTTTTTAATTACTGGCTCAGGCATTACTTGTTCAAAGGATATTTTGACTTTATTGCCCCATACATCCCACACACTCTCCTTTTCCTTCTCATTTACAGGCACAACTACTGATACAAACGGAAGAGATATCCGGTGCCCCCACCTTTCTGATACAGGCAGGCGATTAAAATAAACAACCAAATCACCGCTATGAAGGTCTCTTACTGCAACAGGAATCCTTCTTTCATTTGGATACTGCGCCAGCAAGGCCTTTCTTATGGCATAGGGTTGGTAATCAAGGACTTTCTTATAATATTCATTATAAAAAGCATATATAAGAGACCTCAGTATGCCAATAGTAAATACGGTAGAGAAAACATACGTAGATTTCTCTATAATAAAAACTGGAACAAGGATAATTTCTATAAGACCCATATAGTTTAAGATGCCTACTAACCAACGATTGGTAGGATCACACTCCTCATCTATAAGAGGTGGAAATATTTTATTTTCTTTGTCTATTATTAATTGTTCCGTATTTACAACTTCTATAATAGACAAAACTGCACATACAGTAGAATACAATATCGCTGTTATCGCAATATAATTATATCTAGCTATAAAAGATAATAAGCTCTTAGTAATAAATTCCATGTAATTAGGCCCAATTTGTCGTGAAAACACCAAAAAAAACGGTGAGAGACAAACGAATACATCAAACAATCTGCGCCTACCTTTATATAATTGTTCCAAGATAATACTTACCGCCACATAAACAATAACCGCCATTTCTATATATTGTAGAACGCTATAATCAGGTGCACCAATGCTCGAGCTAGCTTCCCCCACCGGCGGGGCGTGGATGGGATAGGATTCCCGCATACCTTGACGCAACCATATTGATATGCTGTAGTTAGCTACAGTATTTATGTGTTTGAGATAATTTCTATTATCGGTGGATATATGATTATTTTCACCAAGCACAGCAAAGTCAGGATGTCGCAGAGGGCGATATCCAAGGAAAATATAATACATGCCATAAAAAATCCAGAAGAACAAACGACTACTTACCAGGGTAGAACTAAAGTTAAAACTACCATTGACAACAAAAGGCTCGTTGTTATATACAAAGTTATTGGGGATAAAATTCTTGTTATTACCTGTTACTGGGAATAGGAGGTTTGGTTTATGAAAATAACTTATGACGAACAGGCTGATGCCCTTTACATTCAATTTCAATCCAGAAATGGAGTTCACAAGACTATAGAAATTCAGGATGGATTTCTTTGTGATATAAGCGATGATGGTAAAATATTTGGCATAGAAATCCTTGATGTAAGCCAACGCCTGCCTATAAAAGAGATCGGCAAGGTTAGCATTGATATCCCCATCCACACTGGCTAACGATAAAAGCCTACCCCTTTCTTTTAGAAATACGATCACCTTCTCCCCCTCTACCGGCGGGGCGTGGATGGGGTGGGAAGAAATATTTAGTGCACTATTAGTAATTCTATTTTTCCCAGCTTGACTGTAGCTTTTAGCTATGTTATAGTTGGCAATACTAAGGAGGTATATTTTATGTCCACAAAGATTACCATAGAACTTAAGCCAAGAGATGTTGAGCGCTTGGTTAGAAAACTTCCTATCCAAGATAAAATCGCCCTTATTAGAAAACTTGAGAAAGAGACCTGGGGCAAACGTCTCGATATAATTATCAAAAACATTAGCTCTCGCACTTCCCAATCCAAACTTTCCAGAACTGAAATTTCTCAAGAGGTCAAAAAAGCCAAAAATAAATTCTATGCGAATCGTCATTGATTCCAATGTCTTTGTTTCTGCCCTATTAAACAAAGGTAATTGCTTGCGAATTGTTTCCCTTTTGAAAAACGATAAGTTCTCCCTTATATCATCTGACTTGCTTATAAAGGAATTGGAATTTGTTCTTAAAAGGCCAAAATTTAGAAGATTTATTGGAAATAGAGAGCGAGAAGAATTTATTTCACTATTGAAAACAAAGGCCTTTTTCGTGAATCCAGTTATAAAAGTAAATATCTGTCGTGATATAGCTGATAATAAACTTATAGAAGTAGCTGCTACAGGCAAAGCTTCATATATAATAACTGGGGATTCTGACCTTTTATCAATTAAAGATGACGTAAAAAGTAATTTTTCTATAAAAGTTGTATCGCCATCCCGATTTTTAGAAATCATAAAATCTGGTTGATTATCTATCTCAACAACCCCACTGCCCGCTCTTTTCCCATTAAAGCCAGGAGAATGCATTGTGGAGAAAGTTTTCCCAAGCGCCTCAAAAAACTCCCCTTCCGTTAGTTCGTTCCTGATTGCACTTGCGCTGGCGTTTTTGCTATTTTCTTTTATCCCTTCTTCTCCATCTTCCTTACCCATCTCATAAATCATCCACAAGCTCAACCAGTCAAGCAT
>WGAY01000052.1 GCA_015494585.1 Candidatus Omnitrophota bacterium
GGATAGTTAGAGGAAGTAATTACCAGCTCTTCGCCATATATTCGAATAAATTCAAGGAATGTAGAGATATCATCTAAATCAAATCCAAATTTTTTTCTATGCAAAACATCTCTATACTCCTCAATAATCTCGGTGGAATATAGCAAGCATTAACAGATTATCTATTAATATAGCAGGCGGGCTTGATTTAGATAAAAGTCCAGAAACAATGATATTGGTATCAAGAACTACTCTTTTCCTTGCGCGCAAATAGTATCTCCTTATTTATTTCATCCAACGACAATCTATGTAACTTGCGTTTTATCGATAAATTTCTCATATTTGAAACAGCATTTTTGGACAGGGCATAACGCACAGCGTAGAGGACATCCTCAAAAGAATCCTTATCAACCGGCAACATTAAGGCGATAGGTTTACCATGGCTGGTAAGAATAAGCTCACCAGAATCTTTTAACTTTTCCCATACCTTTTTAGGATTCGACCTAACTTCTCTAATAGAGGAAAAACGCATAAGACTCACCTCCAAAAAACCATACCATAACTTCACAAAATTGTGAGACTGATTTTTCCAGAAACTTTTAGTCTCATTAAATGAGACTGATTTTTCCTGGAAGATTTAGTCTCACTTCGTTTTTATTTTTAGTTCGGCTATGTTGTGGAGGACTCCTCCATAGGGAGATGGTTTTATACCTACAAATCTATCTCTAAGAGCAAATAACCTAAAGGGGGTTACGGTATATATCACGGGCAGACGGCAGGATATAATTTTCTGCCACCTGGAGTAAAGGCTTTTTCTCTTTTCCCTATCAAGTTCTTTCACAGCCGTTTCGAATATTTCATCGACTTCTCTTTCCCAATGAGTCGCTGGTTGTTTTTCCCCTGGATACCATATGTGTAGAGGACCTTTTGAGAACCAGACGTTCTTGCCAAAGTGAGGCTCGAATCCACCCGTAAGGCCTATTAAAACTGTCTCCCAATCAAAGGAGGCAGTCAGTCTTGTAACCAGGTCATTGAAATCTATACCTATATATCTCAAATCTATACCTACTGCCCGCATATCCCTGGCTATGATAGAGGCCATCTGGACTCTCTCGCTGGAGTTAGCATTGGTAACAAGAGAAAGCGTAAGCCTATGGCCGGCCTCATCCTCTAGGACTCCATCGCCATTTCTATCCCTAAATCCCATATCCACCAATAACTTTATAGCCTTCTGTTTATCAAACCTATAGCGGCAAAGCTCCGGGGAATAGAAAAAGCCATTGGCCTCGGATAGGGGCCCATACTGGGCCTGGCCTAAACCAGAATAGATGGTCCTGATTATCCCTTCTCTGTCGATCAGGTGGGCGATGGCCTGCCTGAATCGAATGTTACTGAACCACTTCAACTTATACTCAGGGATTGGAGCAGAAGGATTCTGATTGAAGACAAGAAAATTGGTGCCCAGAGAGGGTCCAAGGTTTATCAACAGCACATCCTTAAGATGCCTCTTTTTCAGTAGGATATAATCCATTGGCCGTAAGGAGAGAAAATCTAGTTCGCCCTCCAGGAACTTTATCAGTGCAGTATCATCACTGGGAATTATCATCATTACTACTTCTGGAATATGTGGCAGACGGCTTCCATCTTTATCTTTGTGCCAGTAATAGGGATTTGCCCTTAATTCAACAAACTGACCCGGAACAAATCTTTTCAACCGATACGGCCCATTGCATACGACATCTGAAGGGGAAACCGAAAGGCTCCATGCACTATTAAATCCTCCCTTATCAACTATGGGCTTAAGAACATGTTTTGGTAGTATATCCTGCGTCATGGCCTCTAAAAATGGGGCAAATCTATCAGGCAGGACAAAATCAATCGTATACTTATCTCTCACTTCCACCTTTATAGGCCGATCATCTATGGTAAAGATCTCCCTGGCGCTATTGGGTATGGATGGATTGAATATAAGGGAATTAAAGGTAAAGGCAACATCTTCGGCAGTGAGAGGAACCCCGTCTGACCACTTCAGGCCCTTTCTAAGATAGAATCTCCATCTCCTGCCATCCTCAGAGGCCTCCCATTTCCAGGCCAGGTTCGGCAGGGGCTGCTGAGTAAACGGATCAATCTTTACTAGACCTTCGAATAAGAGTGAGGTAACCGCTGTTGTGGATGTCTCCTGGGCAACGATGGGATTAAACGATTTCGGATCAGAGGCAAGTCTTAGAACTATTACTCTATCTTTTATAGAATTATAAGAATCTCCGCCGCGAAAGGAGAACAACAATAAACTACCTACCAGGACAACGGAAAAGACAAGAAGCCGCAATATAGACAGTAACCCTCTACTTGCTGGCTTCATCAATAGGCTGGGTTAGGGGCTGAGGTGCTTCTTTATCTTTGCTCTCTATTGAGTTAGTAGGTGCATCTGCTGGTTGCTCCATTGGTCTTATTGTCTTTTCTAGCTGGGAACTGGTCTCCTTATCCTTGCCGTCCTTAACAGGATTAGAAACGGTCTCTTGTGGACTTTGAGGCGTTTTCTTCTCAGGCAAAAGAGGCTGGGGACTGTTGCCCCCACCCTGAAACAATCTCTCTACAACTGACTTGCTCTTCTGAACTACAAAGTAATTTAATCCCAGGGCAAATAACAGGAAAAGTCCTCCCAGGACCATCGTTATCCTCACCATATAGATATTCGTCTTTCCCCCAAAGAGGGTATCGGCGGCAGAAAACGACTCAACCAACCCTCCTCCTCGTCCAGACTGCATAAGTATGACCAAGACCAGGAGAAGACAAACTAGAATGTACAGACCTAATAATAATTGATACATATCTTACTTCCTTAGGTAAACGCGTTTCTTCATTCGTCTAGCACCAAAAAATTCCTTTGCAAAGGATGCAGCCTTTGCTGGATCAAATTCTTTACACGAAAATATATTCAAATAAGCAGAATTTGTCTTCTCAGCAAAATGTCCGGTAATAGAACTGGTCTCTATAAACTGCAAGAGCGAATATCCTGGCGTATGATCTGCGGTAAGGCCAAAATACGGCAGATAACATTTCCCATACTTGTTCATCTTGAGAATGGAGCAGAGTCTATCCACGAACTCCCGCAATTTTTTCTTAGACCTAATAACTTTCGCATCGCAATCATAAAGGTCTAGAACCAGCTCCATTCCATAATCACCTTTTTTCAATATCTTACCCATAAGACCACCCCTCAAGAAAGTCGCCGTTGTATATAAGGCGGCAATACAAAACTGGCCTTATGTACATCTGGCGTATAGTAATCCGTCTTTATCCCGGCCTTAGAAAATCGTCTCTTTAACACAGAAAGGTTCGGCCAGCTTTTTATCCCCTTGCCTGAGAGAACAAAGGAGAAAAACCCACCAATATATGTAGGTATAGCCGCTACATAGACACTATTTAGAGGAAAAACCTGTTTAAATATTCTATAGGCCTGGGGCAGTTCATTGCCCTGGAAGAAGGTAGAACCCGTCTGGCGGCTTATTATTCCTCTCTTATTGAGTATATTATACAGGGATTGGTAAAATTTTTTTGTAAATAGGACCTTGCCCGGGCCGATAGGATCAGGAGAGTCTACGATAATCACATCAAACCTTTCATCTGTATTGTTGACATACTTTACTCCGTCGTCAACGATAAGTGTAAGCCTATTATCTTCAAAGGCACGGCGGCATATCTTGCGCAAATACTTTTTCGCTAGCTCAATAACTTTGCCATCTATATCCACCATCACAACAGACTCAACCGAAGGATGCTTGAGCACCTCTTCTGCTGCACCTCCATCTCCTCCGCCGATAATCAGGACTTTCTTAGGATCTGGATGGGAAAACATAGGTACGTGAACAATCATTTCATGGTATATAAATTCATCCTTTTCCGTAGTCTGGACAATTCCATCCAGGGCCAAAACCCTGCCCAGACTATTGTTTTCGAATAACAATATATTCTGATACTTTGATCTGCCCTTATAGATTAGCTTATCCACACCCAGCCACTGGGTAATGGCCGCACCATAGAGGTCTTCTTTAAACCACTTCATTCATTATTCCCCTTTTTAATTCGACTATCTGCGTCCTCTCTGGTTCAAACGCCTCTTTAAGGGCTGGAATGGCCTTATACGGATCAACTCCACCGCATAGGAATATATCTATGGCCGCATAACCCAATTCAGGCCAAGAATGGATGGTAAGATGAGACTCCATAACTATTGCAACACCCGATATGCCACCATAAGGCGAGAAGTGATGGAACTTCATTCCCAAAAGGGTGGCCCCGCAATCTGCGACTGCCCTGCGGAAGGCCTCTTCAACCACACTGATGTCATCTAAATTTTTGGCCCCCCAGAATTCTAGCAAGAGGTGCACTCCTGCATAAGAGAGGCCATTAGCATCGCATTTAACTATTCCCTTTGGTTCAAGTATCCCTTCCATCTTCATCTTCACCTATGTGTCCTTCATACTCTCACCCTTACCCCGGTTAAAAACAGGAACAGAATTGATAAAAAATACTACAAATAGGGCCCAAAGTCAATAGATTTATTTCAGATAAACTATCTCAGAAAAGCAATGGGAATAAAAGATGCAGTATCTTATTCCCCCAAAAGAGACAAGCAACCGCCCCTAGTGCAAGGGCAGGGCCAAAAGGCAGGGTGCTATCCTTATACCTGATAAGCTGATATATCCCTATTGCTGAACCGATAAAACATCCCAGGAAAAAGGAAAGTATTGCCCATTTCCATCCCAAAAAGGCACCTATCATCGCCTGCAGTTTCACATCCCCTCCACCCATCGCCTCCTTTTTGAAAATAAATTCTCCGATTACACCAACCAGGAAAATAAATCCTCCTCCTGTTAGGGCACCAATAAAACTCCATAACAGGCCATAGAGATGGGATGTCTGTCCATGTAGATAAGGGAATATAAAACTCAGAAGTAAGCCAAGCAGGGTCCCTCCTACGCTTACCTCGTCAGGGATAATCCTGTGCTCTATATCGACAAGAGTGGCAATAAATAATAGGGAGAAGAAGAGTATGTATATAAACATCTCTGCACTAAGACCCCATAATTTATAAGATAGGACCCATATAAATGCCGAAAACAACTCCACAAACGGATAACGCAGGGATATGGGCCCCGAACAATGGCGGCACCTGCCTTTCAACAATAGAAAACTCAATACCGGGATGTTGTCATACCAGGCAATCGTATGCTTGCAATGGGGACAAAACGACCGCGGGACAATCACATTATTTTCCGGCGGTTCTTTTGGCCAGCGATATATGCACACATTCATAAAACTACCAACTATCAACCCCCAAAACGCAAACAACATATACCAATACCATTGAGGTAATGATAATAAAAACTCTTTCATAATCCCCCCCTGGTTCTGACCAGCTTCTCTATTTCAGAGAAGGCATAGATAAGGGCATCCCTTATAAGAGATCTCTCTCTCACAGGGAAATTACATACAAAATCCCTATGTCCCCTACCCTTCCTATAATCGGGCTGATTTGCCGGCATATTCAGATACCTCTCAATTAAAGATATATCCATATCATACAAGATTGTTCCGTGCACGTAAAACCTATTTTTCCTACGCCTCTGGGCATTGCCTGAAAATTTTCTGTTATCTATACAAAGGTCGCTAATGCCCAACAGCTCAATATCCATCTCATCTGGCAAAAGATTCGTGAGGTTATTGGCTATAATCTTTAATATCGATTCGAAGGCCCCACGGATTGTAGAATAGGAAGGCAGATTCGATGAAAGCAGAATCGTATAGTTCAAACATCCCGGCCCCTGCAATACCACCCCTCCTCCTGACCTCCTTCTGAGGATGGGAACCCCGTCACAGGTACAATTCAACCAATTCACGTCAGAATCAGGGCTAGACCTGCCCATAACCACAAAATATCTAGGAGATTCCCATATCCTAAATATAGGAAAATCAACCGGCAGATTTAATAGAAAATCATCAAATTCGACATTATTGCCAGGATTCTCAAAAGAGATTTCTAATCGCATAATACAAACTTGCGTCCCTTGACTATCTTCCAAGAACGGGTAAGCACCAGATTTACGGCCTCGGCATATATCCTGTGTTCAAGGCGATGTATCTTGGCCTCAAGAGACATGAGATCATCGTCCTCAGATACCTTCAAGGCGCCCTGGAGCACAATCGGTCCCTCATCCACCCCTTCGTTTACGATATGAACGGTTACTCCCGTTACCTTCACGCCATATTCAAATGCATCCCTGATGGCACTGGCGCCTTTAAAAGAAGGCAACAACGAAGGATGTATGTTTAGTATCCTATTCTTATACTTCCGTACAAAAAAGGGTGATAATATCCTCATAAAACCAGCCAGCAAAATCAGGTCCACCTTCCAAAGTCTTAGTTCCTTATATAAGGTCTTCTCATATTCCTGCTTATTTTCATAAGCCAAGGGATCCACATAAAGCACAGGGACCCCCAGACGCCTGGCCCTCTCTATAGCATAGGCCCCAGGATTGTCTACGACCATAAGTACAATTCTCCCTGGAAAGGCCAAACGACGGTTTTTTTTCACTAGTGCCTCAAAGTTGGAACCATTACCAGAGCAAAATACCGCTATTCTGGCATCCTTTAAAGGTCCAGTATTACCCTTGCCTGCCATAGATCCCCCTTTTTTTCAAATTGTAATTCATGATATGTAACCGCCTTTACCTCTGTTATATCAATCATCAAGTCATCGCGCAGTATCCTCCCTCTCAGGGAAAGATAACAGCCAGCCTCGTTCAAGTCTATCCTGCCGCCCTTCACTTTAAATATAACAATACGCTCCTCCTCAAACCAGAACAGTAGTTCTTCCAGCACATCATGTAACAAGATCTCCAGAGAATCGGCCTTTAATTCCAGGGTTCTAATAATGGCTTCTCCATAAGCAGATAATCTACAATAGTCATCGCCAAGGATAATCGTAAATAAGGCCGCTATAGATTCATCTATCACTTTCAGGGGAGTCTCTGCACAGACCTCGAACCCGATATCTGCTGTATGGGGAATAATAGAAAAAGACATTCCTCGACTAAAATTAAACTGAGCCGCCCGGGGCTCGAACCCGGGACACCCGGCTTAAAAGGCCGGTGCTCTACCTACTGAGCTAGCGGCTCTTAGAAGATTCACAAAATCTAATTGGCTTTGTCTGATTCATCCGGACAGAGCTTGCCTTCTGCCTTTAATACCTCTAACTTATCACACATATGATTTATCCATGAGGCCACATCGTGAAATTCATCTGCCTTACGCAGATTTACTCTCAATGAAAAGTTGCCATTCCCAATCTCTTCTAGTATCTTTTTTATCCTAACCCAGGGACCAGCAATCTTATGGGTCATATATATACCTTCCCAATAAATAAACACCGCCGCAGTAATCACCTGAACCATCATGGTCAAAAATATCGCCATCACCAGAAGGTGAAACTCATCTATATAAGTAGTTATTCCTTTCTTTAGGAAAATAAGGACCGTAAACAAAAAGGAAAATCCCCCACCCAGAACAATCATTCCCACAGTAAACCAGAAAAACCTAGCAACATACTTTAACTGAAAGTCTTTGTTGACCAACACCTGGCGTCTTTTTTTGTTGGATAAAAATGGGAACAGCATACTCTGGCCCCCCTTTTGGGTTATAAGACCTTTAACTCCTTTTCCTTCTCCTTCAATATTGCCTCGATTTCATCCACATATTTATCTACAAGTTTTTGAAGCCTATCTTTTGCTTTGAATGCCTCATCCTCACTTATAACTTTATCCCTTTGGAGTTTCTCTATGGCCTCTTTTGCCTCCCTCCTAATAGTCCTGAGGGAAATCCTTGCGTGTTCGGCTTCTTGCTTGACCACTTTATCCAGTTCCAGTCTGCGCTCTTCTGAGAGGGGGGGTAACACTATCCGTATCACCTTTCCATCGTCAGTAGGAGTAACTCCTAGTTTGGAATCCGCAAGGACCTTTTCTATGTCGTGTATCGTGTTTGGATCCCAGGGCTGGATAAGAATCAAATGAGCATCAGGAATAGTTACACTAGCAAGCTGTTTCAACGGCATATTCTGTCCGTAACAGTGAACACGCAACTCCTCCACCAGTGAAGCAGAGGCCTTCCCCGTCCTTATTTCTGCTAGTTCCTTGCGATATATCTCAAGGGCCTTCTTCATCTTATCCTCTACCCACTTCATAATATCATTAACAGAGGAAAAATTATGAGCCATCATTTACCTCCTTGATCTTCAGCTCCTATGATAGTGCCCACTCTATTGCCCATTATAGCATTTTTTAGGTTGTCAGGTTGACTAAAATTTAGGACCATTATAGGAATCCTGTTCTCCATACACATAGTGATAGCTGTAATGTCCATAACCTTTAACTTTTTGGCAATAACATCTGAATAGGTCAACTCCTCATAAAACTTAGCCGACGGATTTTGTAAGGGATCTTCGCTGTACACACCATCGACCTTGGTAGCCTTTATCACCAGATCCGCATGTATCTCGGCCGCCCGCAGGGCAGCGGCAGTATCGGTCGTAAAATAGGGACTGCCCGTGCCTGCTACGAAGATGACTACCCTATTTTTCTCCATATGCCTTACGGCCCTGCGTCTTATATATGGCTCTGCTACTTGGCGGATATCCAGTGCGCTCATGACACGCGTAGGTACACCTATCTTTTCCAGGCCATTTTGTAGAGCTAGGCCATTGATTACCGTGGCAAGCA
>WGAY01000053.1 GCA_015494585.1 Candidatus Omnitrophota bacterium
CTATCAAATCAATTCCATCGCATATCTGTTTCTGAACGAGCCACAGGGGCATACGCTCATTAAATATGACTACCATTGTCTCTAATCTGGCAATTGCATCCGAAGGATTATCTGCATGCAAAACCGCCAGGGACCCCCTGTGGCCGCTTATTACTGCCTGAAGGATGTCTAAGCTCTCTTCACCCCTTACCTCACCTATCACAATCCTGTCAGGTCTCATCCTCAGAGAATTCTTAAACAAATCCCTTATCGTAATCTCGCCCCTGCCTTCTATATTGGCATACCTGGCCTCAAGCCTTATTACGTGAGGATGATTAACTATCAATTCAGAAGTATCCTCTATGACAATAAGGCGCTCATCCTTTGGCAGATAATGGAGCAATACACTCAAAGTAGTTGTCTTTCCCGCACCAGTAGCACCAGAAAATATAATGTTTAACCTGGCCTTTATCGCGGCAATTAAGAACTCACCCATCTCCGGGGTAATAGAGCCATATTCTACTAAGTCCTCTATAGAATTAAAGGAACGCAAAAACTTCCTTATGGTAATCACCGGACCGGTCACCGAGACAGGCGGGATAATTACATTTACCCTGGAGCCGTCAGGCAGAGAAAAATCAGTATACGGATTCATCTCATCTACTCGTCTGAATGAGTAATGTAGCATCTTTTCCAGAACGCGCATAAGATGCTGGTGAGAGGAAAATTGTACCCCAGTAAGATGCTTGCGGCCATTTACCTCGACATAGACTTGAAATGGTCCATTTATCATTATCTCTGTAATAGTAGAATCTGTCATCAATGGCGTAAGTACACTATATCCGAACAATTCATCGTTAATTGCACGCAATACCTGCTGGACCTCTTCATCTGGAATATATCTTTTCTCTTGCTTCTCTATTTGGGATAGTATCTCAAGGACACGCGTCCTGACAAATTCTTCATCGATATCTGGCGAAAGTATATCTACCTTTGAAAATAACTGCTGTTTAACCTTCTCAAAGAGTTCCATAACCTTACCCCTTTACTCCTTGGGATATTTTCTTACTCTGGCCCGTTCTATTGTAACTATTCCTTCTTTTACAACCCCGTCCAAATAATCCAAAAACTCCTCGAGCTTTGATTCCTCCTCTACTATTTCGATAACGATAGGTAGGTCCTCCGACAATCGAACGAATTTCGCAGAATGCATATGGCTTTCGGCTCCAAATCCCATAATACCCCTGAATACCGTAGCACCTGCCAACCTGAGTTCTCTTGCCTTATCGACAATGACTTCATAAAGTGGACGTCCATTTACTCTGTCGCTCTCGCCGATAAATATCCTCATAAGGCAATGGTCCTTCATCTACTCCTCCTAAGCTTCGAAATGATCCGGATACAAAGGCGTTCGCGCATCTACATCTTGCCTAAGTTTCTTCCCGATCCAGGCTATTACATCTCGCTGCCTATAGGGATAATCAAGTGGCAGCCTGAGAAATATAATATCATCTACAGAGAGAATTTCACCTCCTTTCTTTGTAAACCTATAACAAGGGGTCTTTTTATTCCTACCTGCCTGGCCATAAACGAGTTCTGATTCTGTCATAGAAATACGCCCTTTATCAAAGGCCTTCCAGGCAACTTCCATCAAAGATTTTATCTCGACAAGATCGTCTATAGAAACGGCAGACTGGTAATCTATGCGTTCCTCTCCTTTATTTAATGTAAAGTGTTTCTCAATAACATTGACCCCAAATGCACAAGGTAGAGAGGAAATATAGTAATTGAATCTATAGTCAAATGAACAGTGGTCAGCGTATCCAACAGGTAGATCAAAGAACTCCCTTATATGGATTAATCGGTCAAAACCTACATCCTCAAGCTTAGTTGGATACGACTGAAATCCATACATCAACAGTATATCCTCTTTCCCTCTTTCTCTCAGAAACTCCACAGCAAAGGCTATTTCATCCACATTACTGCCTCCGATTCCCAAAATAACTGTATTGGAAAATCTAGCGACTTTTGCAAGTAATTTAATGTCGTTAAGTCCGGTGCTATGTATTTCTATACCAGCTATATCCGGGTAATTCTCTAATACAAAGTCAATACTCCTCTCATCATCACACAAGGCAACTATATCCTTACACTTCTGAATGGATAGGGCAAAGATATCTCTCCATTCTTTATCTGAAAACACCCATTCAGAGACCATATTGTATATTGGGTGGTCTTCTCGCATATAGTCATTCACATCCATTAGCAAGTGGAACTTAACCGCATCTACCTCCTTAGGTAGACCGGCAACCATAGACTTTAGATACTCCACATTTCCCTGATGATTATAGGCGGTTTCTGCTATAAGATATGGTCTATCGTATACTATCATCTGGCCTCCACTCGTTATAGCCTTAATGCCCTCCATTTATTGTTTGCCTTAATGTTAGGCTTATCTGTATTGCTTGGTCCATATACTATCATCGCACCAATCCCTTTCTCTTCGGCTGTATCCAGTCCCTTTTTACCAAGGACAAAAAGGGCTGTTGCCCAGGCATCCGCAATGGCACAACTCTTTGCAGCAGCACTGGCACTAATCAGTTGCTCTACCGCTCTTCTAGTGGAAGGGTCTATAATGTGCCTGCCCCTTTCGTAGTTACCAGAGGTGGCCACTGCATAATTTCCGAGGAAAATCTTATCGAAGGGCCTCTTGCCATAAGGATTGCGTATCTGCACAATTACCGGGATACTGTCCTTCCTATAAGAACGGATATCGCCCCCTGCATTCACCATAGCGTATTCTACAGAAGCAGAGGCAAGGAAATCTATCATCCTATCGACTATATATCCCTTGGCTATGCCAGAGAAGTCAAAGACGCACCTGCCTTGACTGCCATCCACGCTTATTGCTCTCTGGTTTATATTAATATCTCCTACACTACATTCGCCGCGGAAACCAGGATCAAAAGCACCGTCTGTATCCCTCCATACGGACTTGCTTTCTTCGATTACTTCCTTCATAATCGGATAACAAACATCCTCTGCTCCTATTCTACCATCTTTATTTAGCTTGCTTACACAAGAAGATGAGTCATAGAAGTCTAGAGATGAAATCATATTATTGACCATGGGCAGCAGTTGTTTTAATAGATAACCGCGTCTAGCTGGCAGGACTATATCGACCTCTGTATCCATAAGTAGATATTTATGCACTTGTGGACGGTATTGCCTCTGACGCAAAAATATCAATACAAGAAATAGAAGTACAAGCAAACTAAAAACCAAGGTAAATCCTCTCTTAACCATTTTTAGCTAGGAACCTTTTTAGAGATGCTATGTCCATTGTATTCAAGACATCATCCTTTTCTAACCAACCCCTTCTTGCAGTACCGACCCCCAGGTACATATTATCCATCTGGTCGATGGAATGGGAATCTGTGTTGATGCAGACCTTCGCCCCCAGTTCTTTTGCCCTCCGACATACATCAGAAGTGATGTCCAACCTAAGAGGTGAGGCATTTAACTCCAGAGCAACCTGATAGTTCCTGGCAGCATTAAGCAACTCCTCTATATCTACTTCATAGGAATCCCTCACACCAAGTAGACGACCGGTAGGGTGAGCAAGTACATTGGCGCGTGGATGGCTCATAGCCTTGACTATACGCTTGGTCATCTGTTTTTTGGACATCTGAAATCTACTATGAATCGCAATAACCACCACATCCAGCATATCAAGTATATCCTTATGGCAATCCAGTTCTCCATCGCCAAATATATCCACTTCCATCCCCACCAATATCTCAAATCCCCGATACTTCTCCCTGAGTCTTTTTACCTCCTCGTATATAGAGAAGAACTTATCTCGTGTCATCGCATTGGCAACAGACAGTGTAAAGGAATGATCGGTTATCGCAATATAGGAATAACCCAGGGAGATAGCCTTTATTACCAGTTCTTCTATGGAAGATGCCCCGTCGCTGTATGTAGAATGCATATGCAAATCCCCTTTTATATCGGTTGATTCGACCAGTGATGGAAGGCGATGTTCCAGAGACAGCTCAACCTCACCCTGATCCTCCCTCAATTCTGGGGGAATCCAGTCCATAGATAGGCGATGATATATCTCCTCTTCGCTTTTGCCTGCCAGGCGGCGATTCGCCTTGTAGAGACCATATTCGTTCAACTTCCATCCCTTCTCAAGGCAGAGCTGTCTCAATCTTATGTTATGTTGCTTGGAACCAGTAAAATACATAAGGGCTGCCCCGTAATTCTCCTCATCAAAGACCCTTAGATCTACCTGTAGCCCCGCTACCACAACGCTCGACTTCTTCCCACCACAGGCAATCACCCTATCTACATCCCGATAGGAGATAAAGCCATCCATAACTTCACCAGGCTTATCAGATATGACCAGCATGTCTATGTCGTGTACGGTCTCTTTGAATCTCCTTATAGAGCCAGCGATGTCTACGCGCCTCACAGAATCAATCTCAGTCACAAAGTTCTTAATATCAAGGGCAATGGGCAGGGCTTTACCCAATGGAATCCTGTCAGCACTGCTCCGAAGAAACCTTATTGCCTTTAAGATATTCTCCTCTGTCTTGACCCCAAAGCCTGCTAACGTCTGCAGGCGTCCTTCCCTTGCTGCCTTTTCCAGTTTATCCAACGAATCGATATGCAGTTTATCATAGAGAATACGTATCTTCTTGGGACCCAATCCCTGGACATTAAGCATATCTATTAATCCTGAGGGAAGTTTTGACTTTAATTCCTCATATTGCGCACAAGTTCCTGTTTTATAGATCTGCTCTATCTTTTCAGATAGGTCTTTACCAATACCAGGTATCTGCCTAAGACGTCCTTGTAGGAGATAATCCTCTAGTGATTCAGGCATAGACTCGATATGCATTGCTGCTCGTTCATAGGCACGCACCTTAAATGGATTTTCTCCCAGAAGCTCAAGCAACACAGCCATATCATGAAATATTTGCGAAACCTTCTGATTTAATATCATTGTCTCATCTGATTTTCTGTAAAAGATAAACCCGGCAGCTCCAGAATAAGTGGGGCAGATCTAGCCCCTTTCTCACCTATAGAATATATCTTTACCTCAAAATCTCCTCTAGGCAGGTTGCTAACCACAATCCTCCCAGGCCTCTGAGTCATTTCTCTTATTATCTTACCATCAGATATTATCTCACATAACACCTCATCAGCAACCCCTTCTTCACAGGAGAGGTCCAGATAAAGCCTACCATTTATCAATCTAGAATTCAGTAACAAAGGAGCTGGTATGGTTTGGTGAAGAAATCTTAATGATATCGATTTAACCATTTCTTTACTCTCTCTCCCTTTACCGTCTATCAAGCACAATTTATAGAAGACCCTCTCAGGCATACTTCTGCAAGGATAAAACTTGTCCATGTAACTATTAGACCTTGTAGGATGGGGTGTCAGTAGGACAAAAGACCTGCCACCATCCAGGCTCCGCCATATCAATACCCCTTCATAATCCATGTCCAAAGGAAATCTCCACTGGACAACTACGTTTCCAGACTCATCGGCCCTTAGTCTTACCTCTTTTATCTCTGGTGCCAAGGACAATCGCTCCTCTCTATCTGAATCGATTGGCCTGGCCTCTATTTCTTTCTGCAGGCGAGGCAAGACTGGACGGGGACTGACTACCTGTGACCTAAATCTATTTCCTGCCCAATCAATACCTTCCACGAAATAATCTGCCTTCTCCCCGTCTAATTTAACTGCCACAAAATAGTCCTCTTTTTCCTCTCCTTTTGATATCAAAAACGGGTAGGGGAACAAGGACCTTCCATTGCGATATATACGGTAGAAAACAATATTATCTGGGGTATTCCACTTTAGATAGGCATTATTAGTATCCGCGTAGGCATTTAGGTTTATGGCTACATCCTGATATTCGCTGATAGAGGTGAACCCTATGGATTCATATGTCTCCAAAACCTCTCCTTTATGTATGTAAACTACCCTGTATCTGTAAAATTTTCGTTTATCTACATCTCTATCTTCATAGGCTATGCACATATAGCGGGCTAGATCGAGGTCTTCAAATCCCTTTAAATATAGCAAAAAGGCGAGTCTATCATCTCCGCCAACCAACACCTGTGTCTTTATCTTACGGAACACTTCAGGATTATACGCAAACGCACTGGCTATGCTACGCAGGTCAGGGACAATTACTGCTATCTTTTGCCATCCTCCCTGAGAGCCTTGCCTGAAGACCTCTACATATATGTCTTCCAGGGCCATTTTTGAACAAAATGGCCACCTTAATACAATAGAATTTTTGGTAGGGGCTATTTTTAATATACCCGCGCCTTCTACGGCTAGGCAACTATCTGAGGTCATGACAATATAGAGAAACAATAAAAAGACCCAGGTCTTCCTCATCTGGCCTCCTTGTCCAACAGATCAAAATCAAAAGGAAGGGCATAGTCACTCCACTCAAGGTCCTTTTCTAATCTAAGCCTAACAGCAAACTGCCAGGGGTTTGGACTTGATAGAGAAATATCTCCCTTAACCAGTGCCAGGAATCCAATCCCGTATGCAGATGCACCGAATACTATTGGTGTCGAGTATCTGCAAAGGATGTGTCCACTATCTGAAAGATAGATATCTGCATTACAGGAGAGCTGTCTATAGGGTTCAATGCCATAACTCCACACACCATTCCCACTACCAGAATATATAGGCCCTGAGATGTCACTTGTTAGATAAAATCTACCCTTAATACCATCCTTATCAGGACCTAAATCCAGATACCCCTGCACAGGGAATCCTTTGAACAACGAAGCGTTGAAACCTGCTTCTCTAGATCCAAGGCTGCATCTCATACCATCAACATTGTTCGCCTCTATGGATAGGTCAAAACCGCCTTTTATATAAAACAGGTCCCAGAAATTATACGGGTCTTTCTCTATATGCGCCTTCAAGGCAAGCGCCACCCCTGTCTGAGTGAGATAAAATCCTCCTGAAAAATCTACATCATCCACAACAAAGGCGGTATGAGGAAATAGGCTCATCTTGCCATTCACAGAAAAGCGTCCCCATCCCTTATCCCCACACATCCTGGCCTCTATAACGCCGGAAAAATTCGCCAGGCTACCTCGCACATCTGAAAAATCAGCTGATACCCTCATCTTCATCAATGGCCCAGATTTATTTCTATCCAACCAAAGCTTACCCTTCATATTTCTAATTGCCAGCGAAGAAACAAATGGAAACTCATCCCCACTATTCCATACCACCAAAAAATTCTCTATTCTATTCTGCCTGATTTCCAGGGAGAAATTCGCCTTAATTGGTGCAAATGAATCAAATAAAAAGACCCTAGCCCTACCGGATAGATTAAGTGTAGTTTTCGATAATATATCCACAGAACCAATCTCCCCCTGCATCTTAAAGCCATTTAAACTAAGGCTAACCTTTCCGCCTAGGTCCATGCCATCATTGCTTACCCTAGAAAAGGCAAGATCCAATGGTAAGTATAAGCTTCCCCTAACAGGTGTAAACAGCGCATTACAACCAACCATAATTCCATCTGGCAGAAACTCAAAGGAAATATCCTTAAGCTGCCCGTTCATGCCCAAAAAACTAACCGGTAGATTCAATGGCACCTTTACTGCGTTACTTTTCCCATCCACTGGAAGTTCTATCTCTATCCCCTTCAATAAAACAGGCGAAGCAAACCACTTTAAAGACACATCAAATATCAATCTAAAATTGTGACTTTGTTCCTCTGTCCCATATATATAACCACCCCTAAAATACAGATTGGTATCCTTGGAAAGAGATAGGTTACGAACAGCTAGATTATCAGAGGGGAACAAGGCAATTTGATAAGGCGTATATATCGTCCAAAAAAACTTAATATCTGAGAGATCTACTTCGTCTATAGTAGAAAGGCCAGAAAGGTTCATAGAAAGGAGTCTTCCTTTTTCTACCTCTAACACAAATCTATCGGGAAATATATCAAGCCCGTATAATCCAGCATTCACTCCGGACAACTTTTCATCCAGGGAAAAACTAATACCATTTTTACCCAAAATCTGAAAATCCCTTATTCTTAGTTTCAGATCATTAATATATGGAAGATAAAGTTCTGCTTGCCTAACAGAGACTACATAGTCCTCTGACAAATCTAGGTCCAGCTTTAGTTTATCGAATCTCAGATATAATTGCCTGTCCCTGAATGTGAGGGAGAGTCCTACCGAACGCCCAAAACTGACTCTTATGTTGCCTCGCAGAAAGGCATCTAACTGGCCCGTAGCATCGAAGGCAAGGCGGCCAGAAGGAGAGGAAAACTGCGATGGAAAGACTACCGTTGACTTCATAAAAGCTGTATCGAACAAAGGCCCCCTATCTCTGTAAAATTCAAGATA
>WGAY01000054.1 GCA_015494585.1 Candidatus Omnitrophota bacterium
ACCGATGAGGCCGAGTAAAGCTAAGGATATAGATAAAAGATTATTTAAGAGAAGGTTTAGGCTTGCCAGCACTATTTCTCCATCTCTGAAGAGGTTTACGGTTTCAATGGAATAGGAGGAAAAGGTCGTAAACCCTCCTAACAGGCCAATCAATAGAAAACCTCTTATAGACGGTCCCCAGGAAAAAAAGGCAACCAATTCACTCAATACCCCTATTATAAATGAACCCAGCATATTAACGAATAGTGTCCCATACGGGAAAGATGCCCCTAAATAAAGGTAGACTACTCCTGAAGCAAGGTATCTCAAAAGGCTACCACAGGCTCCACCTAATGCAATCCATATCAGATTCATAATCTAAAAACTCCATTCCAGAGATGTAATTAGCATTGAATCGTTTCTGGCCTTGTCCGCGGCTGGGTCGGAATTGAACTCATCTATCAGGCTCAACACGATAGATAGTCTCTCCATCATGGCCAGGGAGAGTTTTGTTTCGCTCCGCACCCTGAATTCCATGTTGTCCAGGCTCGGATAAATGGTTATGTCTTCCATCAATGTAGCTGCCTTTGTAATGGAATATTCAAAAAAGGCCCTGCCAACGGCTATCAGTTTTCCACTATTTTTCTGGGAATAAAAATTATTATATTCGTATCCAAGCGATACCTCAATCATTGCCTTCAAGGGGGCTTTGTCAGAAAACCAATAACCTATACCCGAAGAAGGGATTAATCTGTACTCCACATCGCTAAAATAATCGTGTTCTTGTTCTAACTTGAAAAACTGATACCATTTTAAATCTTGACCAAAACTATAGGCATACCTAAGCATTGAATATATCTTTCTATCGTCCATATTGTCTGATTGAGATGAATAATAATAGTTAAATTTTCCCGTGAATTCATCCGAGCTAGTCTTTCTATTTAAAAAGACTTCTATCGACAGGGCATTGGCCTTTGTATTGCCGCTTCGCATTCTATATCCGAGAGAAAACTTTCTTTGCCAGTTAATATCGTTATTTTTCTCACTACGATCGACCGTTGCCTCATCCGAAGGAATCTTCGCAGGTTTTTCTAATTTGTCTAATGGAATGCGCAGTTCTCCAAGGACGGGGCTTTCTATTATTAGGCTATCTTCGGTTTTCTTTAATGGCCTGCCAGTTATTCTGTCCCCGGTTTTCAGGTAAAAAACCTCTGCACGGAGTCCAACGGAAAGGCTCAGCAATAGATATAATAACAGAGTAACCCTAATAGACATATTAAACGCCCTTGTATCCTAGGTCTAGTTTAACACTGCTTGAAACCAAGTTTTTTGAGCAAGACCATCATGGGACACCAGTTGGTAAATGCCGATTGAAACAGGACAAACCCAACGATTGCAGTAAACCAGAGCCACTTCGGACTAATGAAGTGCGCTAACAGAAGGCTTAAAAGGATAAAAAACCCTGCAATGCCCCTTAAGATCCTTTCTATCGTCATAGTCCCTTCCCTCCCTTTTAAAATTTACCTATATCATATGTCAGCCTTCTTATACCTTCATAGATATCACAAAATCTATTCTGATTCCACCCTAAAACCAAAACTTGGACGATAGCCGGTGGGAATAAGATCTGAGTCCCTATCTTCCCTTATGAAGATATCCTTAACTGCCAGCTCCCCACCTTCCATTATCACTTCCGAAACCTGGACTATCTTTCGCTTGCCGTTTTTATATCTGCGCATAAATATTAGCACATCTACGGCGGCCCCGATAATGCGTTTTACGACATCTGAAGACATATTGGCTATACCGGAGAGAAAACTAAGCGTCTCCAATCTATATATTGCCTCTTCCGCTGAATTCGCATGTATGGTGCACATAGAGCCTTCATGACCAGTATTCATTGCCTGAAGCACATCAAGGACTTCTTCGCCGCGTATCTCTCCGATTATCAAGCGATCAGGTCGCATATGCAGGGCATTTTTTATCAGGTGTCTTAATGTAATTTCCCCCTTTCCCTCTGGGTTTGCCAGTTTTGTGGTTAGATGTACGGAGTTCTCCTGATACAGCCTTATCTCAGATACCTCTTCCAGTACAATAACTCTCTCTTCATTGGGGATGTGTCTTGCCAGAGCATTTAACAATGTTGTCTTGCCTGTCCCTGCCCCGCCACAGACGATTATATTTCTCTTGCCAATTACTGTATGTTCCAGAAACTTCCTTACACTAGAATTCAATGTTCCCATCTTTTCCAGGTCTTTTAGATCCCATATATTTTCCCAGAATTTTCTTATGGTTATCACTGGCGACTGGCCGGAGATAGGTGGTATAACTACATTTATCCTTGAACCATCCTTTAACTGCGCGCTTATATACGGTTCGGCCTCCGAAACGGTCTTGCCAACGGGCGTGAGAATCTTCTCGACGTAATACATCAGCTGTTCAGTATTTCTAAATCTAATATTTGTCTTCTCTATCCGGCCTTCCTTTTCCACAAAGACCCTATCCGGGCCATTTATCATTATCTCGGTTACTAATGGATCTGCTATGAGCGGCTCAATTGGACCAAAGCCCAAAAATTCATACAACAAATCCCTTACTAAGTTATCTGCCTCTTTTCTGAGATTCCACGGGAGGAATTTTCTACATAATTTAGATATTTTTTCTCTTATGGCAAAATCATCATTTACCTCAAAGAAGTCTATTGGCAGTTCGGCCAGTATCTTTCTGCGGATATCGTTTTTCAGGACCTCGTAGTCTATTTCTCCCATAATCTTTCTCCTTTGGTTAACACAATCCCCCCATAAGGTAAAAGGCTGCGTTCCTTGGGCTGAGGAGGCCTTATCCAGGGATAAAACCTGCTGGAAAAGACCCCATACGCCGATAGAACGCTGTCCCTTATTTCAGGATAGATATATGATAATTCCTTTAGATATTCCAGCGCAATGACAACCTTTCTCGTAAACTGGCGTCCTTTTTTGGCCAACAATCTATGCAGAAACTGTCGTGTAAACCCAGGTAAATTAAGGGTCTTAAGCCCATCTTCAGGATCAAAGCTAAACATATCAAAAAGCAGGCGAGAACCTTTATCCATAGAAAAATCAAAACTACTTTTGCCAATTAAATCATCGTAGGTAATCTCTATCCCGCTGTATGCCGAAATCCATCCCAGCAGGTCAGAGTGCTTGAGTACAGAATAGACATCCATTGGTGCAAATTTTTTCCTGAAACGCAGACCGGCAAGCCTTTCCCTGAAAGAGGAGCTAACCTTGCTGGCAGGTGTCAATAATATTTTATCCCGAATAGTTTTGCCTGCCTGACCGGTATTCGAGAGTAAATATATAGCCAGATCCTCTGCGAAATCCTCAAACCGTCTATTCTTTTCTATTATGCTGCGCACCTGGCCTGTCGTGTCGGGATAAATAAGTGAAAGGCGATATAAGAATCCAGCTATCTTTAAGGCAATAGTATATGGAATATTATATTTTTCTTCCAGAACGAGAGTGAATCCATAATCCTCCACAGGATAGAATTCCATCCCCTTTCTATTTCTTATTGTACGGAATATCTGCGCTGCAATTGCCAGGGTCGCTATAGAGCCAAAAACAACCGGCAAAACTGAAGTCAATACAAACATTAAGGGGATCCCCAGTTGTTTCATCGTAATGACCATCGGCAGGATAGAAACAGCAGCCAAGGTGGTATTCCCATTGTTATTCTTCAACTCATAGGATAGATCCTCTGTTACCCTGGCAACAAACGGCCTTATTCTCTGCAAGAAGTAGTAAATGAATCCATATTTATCCAACAAATCATCGTTTTCTGAGAAATATTTTAGTAACTTATCTATTTTCGATAGGTATGCCTCGGGATCTTGCTCATGATGTTTCTGTATATTATATCTGAGAACTCCCTTGATTTTATCTTTTGGGACAAGATTAAACATAAAATAAATGAACGGGAACAACACTGTCCCCTCATCTTTCTTGATAAATGTAACAAAATCGCTCGTCTTAAGCTTAGAAAACACGTACTCCAGTGCGTCAGGGTCCTTGTCCAGGACTTGCTGAATATAGGATGAAAGGTCCTCCTTGGCCTTTTTATTAATGTTTTCAACTTCAAACCAGTTCCTTACGGCAGGCATATATATCACAAACACGTTGGCCGTTGAATCACTATAACGCCTGTTTAAGAAACGGATGATAATACCGTATATCTTACGCTCGTCTTCCAGAATAGATGCTATATCTTTATCCCTTAAAAGGTGTCGGATCATTATAAATAACCTTAATGCGGATATATATTCCAGTCTTGGTAATATTCCATTATTTTCTTTTATATGGTCCAGACGGTTCTCGCTTAAAAGAGAATCCAGGGATAATGTTATCTCGGGAGCCTTGCTCAAATCTTTAGAAATTTCTTTGCGTTTGGACAAAGGAAGTTTGATATATATTTTATCCTCTTTTACCTTGAACCTATATTGAAGGATGGGCGTCATAAGATTAAGTTTCTTTGAAACTAGATATATCTTTTTATTATGTCTATCCTGCCATAGGTAGATGTTATCAGAGGAAAACGAAACCAACTTTGCCAACCAAGTTTTCCATAACGTCTCTGAGGTCTTTATGTTAAGATAAACACCTTTGCCAAGATCAAACGAATAGATTTTCTGTCGTGCATCTATCTTTTTTATGCCCTTTAAACTATCGTATAGAGACTCTTCCATATAATTCGCCAGATAAAGATTTTCTCGCCTGTCTATCCTCTTGCAGATCCCATTCCAGCAGACATCAGCATGTTCCTTGTCTTTTGCGTCTACTAAAAACCTAACGCTATATTGTGGCCTGGCGAAAAATATCCTGCCCAGGATAAAGCCCAATTCTATCGATTGTTTTCTATTGTAAAAAAGTATCTTATGCTCTCTATTCCCCCCATTAATCGTCTCAATATACACTTCCCAGATACCAGAATCTATGGCCCTCTTCAAATAATCACTGGCGCTTATAATAATGCCACTGCCAATAGAAAAATACTTACTCTTTCTATCTATTGTCAAGCGATGCCTGGAAAGAACTGAAGAGGAATGCGCCCCCAGAAGATCTATAAAACTCAACCGGTGAGTTTTGCGGCTTCTTGTGGTTTTGATAGATACGCC
>WGAY01000055.1 GCA_015494585.1 Candidatus Omnitrophota bacterium
CTCATAGGCCTGGTACCTATCATGCATATCCTTCATCGCCCAGTTCACAAATTTGAGCATTGCCGTCAAAAATATAAGAATCGTAACCACTGCTATAATAAACTCCAGTGCAACCTGGGCCCTTTTACCAGCTAATCTCCTCATTAGGGGCAACCCATTCGATCTCATTATTGCCATAACTGCTCCTTATCTTCCTGCGCTGTAAATAGGGGTTTAGGACCTCTATCTTTCCCCCTGTATTGTCCTTCCCTATCTTTATCTCTCCCTTCATAGACTCTATCACCGTCTTTCCCCAATAATCCTTGGCAACATCTCCCTTCCAGTGATCGGTATTAAGGAGATCTCTTTCATCCATTATTTCCTCTGCAGGTTTGGTAAACACCTCGTTTTTGTCACGAAAATAGGGCAGATTCACCACATTGAGGGCCAGGTGGATAACCTGTGCAATCTTAGTTTTAATCTGCTGTCTTGTATTGGAATCCTGATCCCTATAATTCCCAATCAAGCCATCAAGAAAGGTTTTATAATCCTCTGCTGCTACTTTAACCTGTTCTGCGGCATTCTTCAAATCTCTTTTGACCTGTCTTCGACTTCCACCATAGTAAAAATAACTATAGTCTATAAAATCGCCTGGATCATCGATAATCTTTTTCGCCCCGTCAATTATACCCTCAATACTGCCATAAATCATATCCAGTATTGGCAGGTCAGTAAAAAAGACCTGTCCCAGCAAATCTGATTGGCTGCTCAGCGCATTTGGGAGCCAATCGTATATATGGGAAAAACGCTTGCTCTCTATACCCATCTCCTCTGCCAGGATCCTGCCATCCATAACAATCCTTACCATAGTCAAGGGATAAGTTGGATCGCTATCGTCCTCAACACAGAACATATTTCTAGTAAAAAGTACCGAATTCACGTTCCTGAACTCCTTATAACCGTTATCTGGCAGAAACGGCAATGAGGGAATCCTTCTATGGACAATCAACTCGTGTATGACCGTGGCATTGGTATTCTTTGCCCCAACCTGACGAGCAAAGTTTACCGCCATTCTGAAGTTGCGCATTATCGTATCCTGGGTATATATCAGATTCATCATATAAGAGACCAGGATGCTTGCGCCTATCAGCATAAGCCCTCCCCAGGCCGCCAGCTCCACCAGGGCCTGCCCCCTTTTATGTCCGCTACCAAATCCAATCATATATCAACCTCAAAATTATAAGACTCCTCACTGTATTCGTCATTGGCAAGAAACTCCATATTCACCTCTACGTCATCTACATCCCCAGTAGTATTGTTTATAATGTCTATATAGTTATAACGCAATTCTACATTTCTTTTTATCACTCTGTTATAGGAATAAACCCCATCCGGCGAGTACATTCCCTCACTCAGACTCTTTGCCATATCGTATATCCTGCCATTGGAGGCACGTTTTATGTAGCCGGCCATCAGTAAAATTGCCGTAACTATCCCTATCACAAGGACTACTACTTCCATTATAGATTGGCCTTTCATAACTCATCTCCGTTCTGGAAGGAATTAGAATAGGAGTTAAACTGCAACTTGCCACCTTTTATAGCCAGCCTCACCTGTGAAAAAGTCTCAACCTCCAAATTAGATTCTATTTCATTGGCCTCAACCTCGGCATTGCGCACATCTACCTGGGCAACCGACTGTCTATTATACCCAGAGGAAGCCAGCATATCCCGAAGCTTTGCCTGGATAGCACGCCTTACGAACAACTGCATCGCAAGAAAGGCTGCCCCTATTACGGTTATCAACATCACATAATCGGCAACACTCTGACCGTTCGTTTTCTGCAATAATCTCCCTTGCCATCTCATCAGATCTGCCTAATCCGAAGGCACATCTAGCCTAGTTTCTACTGCTCTCACCTTATCGGCTATCTTGCTTCCTATGCCTCTGTGCCCCTGTTCATAGACCCAGATAATGGCCGCACAAATAATAGCAAATAATATCAGGTACTCCAACTGGGCCTGTGCTTTATTAGTAATCATCCTGGAATAACTTATCACGATCCTCTTTCTTTACCTCCACTACATTTGTCTCTATATTATCTTCTCTTGTGTAGTCTATATAATTAGTACGTACTGAACCCGAAGAAAAACGCTCCTCCTGTGTATGCTGTGTAACGCTTGAAACCTCTTTATAGGCAATGTGGCTCGGATCTCCCTCATAGGTCCAGGGAGTACCTATCTGTTCTGCGCTCTTCTTAAGCTTGCCCTGCACGCCCCTCTGTATATATGCCCGCATCAAAAACAGGGCCGCGGCTATTACTATAAAGAGCACCACAACCTCAATCGTGCTTTGACCACACCTCTTTTTCATAGCACCTCCTTAAAATTTATCCGAGGTTAGACTGGCCTCGTTCTCTTGCACCTCATAAGACCCAGAAGCATACGTTGTATTGGCGGTAGTAGTTGTCCCCACGACAAAGTTGGAACCAAATGTAGTTGTAGAAGTCGAATTGGATTCCTGCGTAGTATTCTGGGTAGAATAATAAGGCTCATACTGCAATTTACCCTGGATGTTAAGCCCATTTGCCCCTGCATAAAAGTCAAAAGCATCTTTAGATCTAGCTTGAATCGCCCTCTTCACAAAAAGCTGCATTGCAACGACTGCGCCAATGATTATCGCAAATAAGGTCACATATTCCGCTGTACTCTGGGCACGTCTAAATGAATCCTTCCTATACATAAATAACCTCCTTTCTAACTAGAACCACCGGGGGTTGTACTCTCACTCGGAGATGTATCTACCATATTCTCAAACAACTCTATCTTTGAATTCACAGACCTGACTGCAAACTGATACATAACCGAAAAGGCTGCCGCCACTATAGCAAAGAGCGTCACATATTCCAGCATACTCTGTGCAACTCGTCTACCTAACATGTTACATCGTTGGTTAAATCTGCCGTTAAACAATCCTGGGCCCTGACATTGAAGTATCGAATCACCCCTACCATAGCCGCTATGGTAAGCGCACTCAATATCAGATACTCCAGCAGGCTTTGGCCATAGAGCTTAGAATAATGTATCTTCCTTGTTGAGTCCAAGATAGTTTACCGTCTCGTTTACTGTCTGATTGCTATACTGTATAGCTGTATACACCGCTCCACCGCTGCTTTGTGTTACTGTACTCTTGGACTTACTGGTCTGTACGGTCTTATATTCTTTTACAGCAGATATTGAATACTGGTCCCCAAGTTTATCTGTTTGCTCCTTTAGGAATCCAATTATAGACCTACGCACATATCTGTTCATAAATAAGACCGCAGTAGCTACGATTATCACCAGTATTACGATCTCTAAGGTACTCTGTCCCTTCCTTTTCATACATACCTCCTGAAAAATTACGGCCCAGCTGTTAGGTCATTCAAGGTCTTATTCCAACCCCAGGAAGCCTCATCCTCATACCCAGTAACTGCCAACTGGTTCCTCCAACCAGAAGAAGATACATTTGTATAAGAATTTTTATAGTATCCTCCACCACCTTTTATATATTTGGTCGTATTCGAAGTAACACTAGAATCAGTATAACTTTTCTGGTAATAGGGCTCAAACTGGGCAGTACCAGCAAGCCCGCCAGCACCTGTTCCGGCATTAAGATAATGGGAGACAGTGGCATCTCTTATCCCTGCATTCATACCATGCTTCAGAAACAACTGCATCACAGTAATCGCACCTATGATTATCACCAGCAGGGTTGCGTATTCAGCGGTGCTCTGCCCTCGCCTCAATCTCAAACTCATAGCCTAACCTCCTAATTGAATGGCAAAGAATCCACACTATCCTCTACCATATTTGCCATATGTTCATAGGAATTCTTTACCTTTGTCTTTATAAAGCCTCTGGCCAGCATCAATGCCGCAACGATTCCAGCTACTATCAGCAAATACTCTATTGTGCTCTGGCCAGCAAATCTCCACATTCCATTTCCTATTTTACCTGAAACTTATTTATCGCTGACTCCATCTGATTGCCCAGATGGTTGTAACTACCCTGCACCTTATTCTGGAGCATGGTCTTTACCACCAGGATTGCAGCAATAATACCCGCCAAGATAATCAGATACTCTACTATGCTCTGACCCTTTTTAGAAATTACTCTCCTCATAGATACCCCCTGTTTTACTGAATCTAAACCTATTGCAACTCAGGATGTTTTAGCCCAAACCTAATACATAATAAAATATTTTTAAAAAATTAAATGATAATCCAACACAAGCAATTCTCTATCCAACAATATTTCAAAGATTCGCGCCCCACTGACAGCCCCATATCCTAAGTACCTTATTGTAACTATATCACAATCATAGGTTAATGTCAATTAGCTCATCGCCAAGAAAACGGCCCTTTTCAAGGTAATTAAGGACATAATCTTTCACTGCCAAGTCCAGCTGCCACAGCCGTCCCTTATATCCCAGAGAGAATAATTTCCCCATCTCAGCCTTAGTCTCATATTGATACTGGTTCCTTATAGACCGGGGCATATCTATAAATTCTATCGACACCCCTCTATTTAATGCATCAAATATAGGAGTCACAAGTTCAAGCCAGGTACTGGCCTTGCCCGTGCCAACATTGTAGAGACCCGCAGCCAAGTTGCTTTCCATAAGATAGATAGTCATATCTACGGCATCCTTTACGTATATAAAGTCCCTCTTCTGCCTGCCGTCTTCATAATCAGGATGATATGATCTAAACAGTTTAACCTTCCCTGCCTCTTTTATCTGCTCATAGGCCTTTACTGCCATAGAACGCATATGACCCTTATGATACTCGTTTGGCCCAAATACATTAAAGTACTTTATACCCACTATATCTTTCAATAACCCATTATCAAGGGCCCATAGGTCAAATAGATGTTTGGAATAGGCATAAGGATTAAGCGGCCTTAATCTATATAGCAAGGCCTCATCCCTATCATCAAATCCAAATTCTCCTTTGCCGTAGGTGGCGGCACTTGAGGCATAGACAAATTTTACACCTCTATCCAGACAGGCCCTTGCCAGGACTTTGGATGTCTCAAAATTTTCTCTCAATAGATACGAAAAGTCCTGTTCTGTCGTGTCACTACAGGCCCCCAGATGGACTAAGAGCTCTGCTTCGCGCAAAAACTGATCAATTGATCCGATAAAGTCCTCTATATGAATAATCTCTGCAAGACGCAGGCCACGTAGATTTTTCCATTGCCCTTCCTTATCAAACTTATCCACTACTACAATATCATTCCTGCCCTCTCTATTAAGTCGCCATATTAGGGCACTACCAATAAATCCCGCACCGCCGGTTATGATTAACATAATCTGCCTCCATTATCTATTAACCCGGATTATGCATTAGGATTTCTTTTCCTCCCATCGCCTTGTTAATCAAACATCCCTTTCCTTATCCAAATATAACTCAAATCTGAAATCTCAAAAGTCAAATCCACAGCTTAAAACTTAAATCTTTTTATTTTATCCCTTTTTCCATTACCCCTTTATCGTCGGCCAAGCTCCAACTTCCTGCGCAATACCTTACTCCCTGTAAATCTACCTCCCCTGTGTAAATTAAAATCAGTTTTTACTTTTGAGTTGTGGTTTTTAGTTTTTCGCTTTTAGTTTTTAGTTATAATATTATGTTATATAATAACAAAATACATTATTGCTTGTAAAATCCATTTTGATCTAGAGGAAAGGATAAAAATATGAAAAGGAAAAGACGCGCTAAGAAACAGGTCCAACTATCTCAGAAAAAGCTCAAGCAAATGATGCTTATCATAGCAGCCATTATAATTCCAGCATTTATTCTCTGGGGTGTGGGTTCAGCTATCCAGAGCAATAAAAGATACTTCATCGGCAAAATAGGGAAGTGGACCATAACCATGCCTATGTGGAATAGGATAAAAAATCATGTCTATGTAATCCAGGAAATAAATGCCTTTAATAAACCAAAATTGGCCCCAGAAGCAATCGACAACCTTGCCTGGAACAGGTTGGTCCTGCTTTATCTGGCCCAGAAAAAGGAACATATAAAGGTAAAAGACCGGGAATTGGCAGAATACATTGCATCCATCCCTGCATTCCTTGATAGGAATAATAAGTTTTCGGTATCGAAATACAAGGCATTTCTCTCTAGCTTAGGAATCCCAGAAAAGGAATTCGAAGAAACCTTAAGAGAAGACCTGCTAATAGAAAGGCTTAAAGAAAAGGTGGCTGGAGATATAACGGTAAGTGACAAGGAAATCCGCCAGGAATGGCAAAACAGAAAGGAGAGTTTCGATATCTCCTATAAGAGCTTCCCTTTTTCTGAATATATATCCCAGGTATCGGTAAGTGAAGAAGAGATAAAGGCATACTATGACGAAAACAAAAACACTCTGATTATTCCTGAGAAGGTCAATGTAGAATATATCCTATTCCCCATAGAAAAGCTTAAGGATATAAAACATAAAAAGAAAACAGACATAGAATCCCTGGCAAAGGAATTAAAGCTAAAAATCAGAGAAACTGGATATATAAGCAGGCAGGATTTTGTCCCTGAATTTGGATTTAATGAAGACTTTTATAACTACGCATTTTCACTCAAGGAGGGCCAAAGCAGTCCATTGCTGGAGACCGAGAAACAGGCCTTTATGTTAAGGGTAAAGGATATAAAGGAAAAGCACATCGCCACTCTCAAGGAGGCAAGGGACAGGATAAAACAAACCTTAACCCGTAAAAAGGCACTGGAACTTGCCCATCAAAGCGCAGAAAGGGTTGCCTCTGCCTCAATGGAAAAAACAGCAGAAGGCTGGAAGGACATCCAGGGCCTCACAGCAAATCAATACTACCTGCCTGGTATAGGGATGGTAAAACCCATTATCAAATACATAAAGGAAAACTGTCTTGGCAACAAACAGGCAAATATATGCGGGCCAATAGAGACAAATATAGGATGGGTTATCCTAAAAATAAAGAAATTTCACCCTGCCCCTGAGCCAGGACCAGAGGATCTAAAGAAAATAAAGGCAGAGTTAAAAAAGCAAAAACAAGATAAGGAATTTTCCAAATACCTCGACTCGGTCCTGAGTACAATCAGGGTCTACAGAAAAAAGGGAAGATGATTTATCCAACTTTGATTTATCTCAAATTATGCAATAGGCGATGAATACTAAGAATGAAGGATGGATCATGGAGACTGAAGGAAATTTCTCATCAAAAAAGAAAAAGGTCTCGGTAAAAAATCCTTCCTGCTACTTTCTTCCTTCTCCATTCTTGATTAAAACTCTGCGTTTTTGAGTTTTGCTCTTTATAAAATAGAAAATCCTACATAATTCACCCAACTTTGACCCAACTTTGACACCCTAAAATCGTAACTCTCTGGTAATAAATAAGAAAGGACAATTCAGATAGACGTAGGCACTAGGTTTTCTTGACTTGTATGTAGAATATCTGGTTCAGATTTTTCTTATCCTAATATGCGCCTCTTCCAAGAATTCCGCAGCCATTTCATCCGGATATCCGTCAGATATGATAATCTCCTCTATTCCAGCATTTATCAACATCTTTGCACATATTATACAGGGCTGATTTGTTACGTATATAATACTTCCCTCCAATGCAACGCCATGCAAGGCGGCCTGGATAATCGCGTTCTGCTCGGCATGCAGGCCGCGACAGAGTTCATGACGCTGACCTGATGGTACATTTAATTTTTCCCTCAAACAGCCAGTCTCATCGCAGTGCCTGATACCAGAAGGAGGCCCATTATATCCAGTAGCAAGTATATGTTTGTCCTTCACAATAACTGCACCGACCTTCCTTCTCAGACATGTTGATCTCTGAGAGACAAGATAGGCTATACTCATAAAATATTCATCCCAACCCGGCCGCATATCACAACTCCCTTAATTTGACATTGACCAACACACTGTTCAATACTTCCATAACATCCTCTACCTCTATGTTACGCAGGCACTGGAAATCCTTTCTGCATTTGTGCGCCAGACAGATATCGCAACTTGGTTTATGTATATAAACCGACTCATAGTGCAAAGGCCTCCACCTGGCAGGAGACAACGCAGGGTCATTCCTGCCAAATATAACCACAGAGGGGATACCCAATGCTGAAGCTATATGCACAGGCCCAGAATCATTAGAGATCAGTACATCACAGCTTGCGATGCTGTATACGGATTCATCCAATGGAATCCCTGCCCTATTCTTAACGTAAAGTCTCAAATCCTGCGGAAGCTCTTCTATAATCTGCCTGACTATATCGATACTTTCCTGACCACCAATAAAAACCAATCCATAGCCTAGATACAAAAGTTCCTTGGAGAGTCTTAGAAATCTCTCCACTGGCCACCTCTTTGAAGGGCAACTAGCAAAGGGATGTATGCCAATCGTAATCTGAGAAAAGGCCTTATTAACTTCTTTATCGAGTTTGAGAACAGGAATGGGCCTAGGCCACTTCTTTATTCCCAATAATGGCAGAAATAACATATTATAATGGACTTCGTGCATTGAGGCCTCTGATTTGGTATATCTTAAGGTATCTGTTAACAGGAAATATCCCCCCTTGATATTCCAGCCAATCCTTCTCTTTATACCTGTTCTGAATAATAGATAATGCAGCCTTAGATTGGGATTTAGGGCAATGGCCACATCATAATCGCCATCTTTAATCCACGAGAGGACATTTTTAAAACCCGCCTGGCTTCCCTTTACCTCAGCTTTATCGTATACAAATACTCTATCAATAAAAGGAACAAACTTTATAAGGGGATATATCACCGGTGATACAAGCATGTCCAGATTTACATCCGGATAATTGGCCTTTATTTGCTCAAGGAATGGAAGGCTTAGTATAAAATCGCCTATTCTATCGGTTCGGCAGGCCAAGATTCTCTTCATTACCTTCCTTACCTGCCCTCTTCTCTAATAATGTTATGAAATCTTTTATCTGTTGCTTTGACTCAGGGGGAACCTTATCAGAATACTTCACAAGGAAATTTTCCAGTAATTCTTTTATTTTCGAATAGTCTTTAATTGCAAGCAATATCCCCATTTCCTGCCTTAAGCCTGCGATAACTACTCCTATAGGCATATCCTCATCATTTACAATGCTATTAAGAGAAAAAAGTGCCCTATCTCTATCCCCCAAAAGGGAATAGGTAAGAAACAATCCCCTCCAGCCCACAAATCTCTCTTTTGGATCATCTAAATTGGTCCTGGATGAATACACATCAATGGCCTGACTGCAGAGGCCCTTTTCCCCTTTTTTCAGACCCACAAAACAGCGCAGGAAAGGCAATGAATCCTTTACTGCTGGATCTTCTTTGCTATATTTTTCAAATATATCCAGGAACTTCATAGCAATATCGTAGTTCTTTTTCTTTAACAATAAAAGAAACACGCTATCAGCAACCAGTTTGCGTTGAAAGGCATTGATATCCTTCAACAACTTATCCACAGAGGCCAGGTCAGAACTCGCAGCATACAGCAAGGCCTTATACCTGATAACAGGTAATTCTAAATTTCTGTCCTTGCAATCCTTCTCCAACTCATCTAAAGACTCCATAAGGGCCTTATATTGCAGGTCTGGAATATTTTCACTCGCCAATACGGCCCTTGAGACCTTAATCCCTTCTTTATATATCCGCCTCTCAAGGGAATACTGTCTGGAACAACCTGAAAAAAATATGACCAGGACCAATGGTATGGCCAATCGAGATATGTTATACAACCCCATGGACCTTTGCATCATTGTACCACCCCACCAGTACAGAAAAGACAAGCGTATTTATGAAAATAGAGACGATATCTGCCACAATGGGAAAGATAAAAACAGATTCAGGCAGATTAGCTACGATGCTGGAACGCAAGAAAGCCGGCTCTATGAATATAAACGGAATAAAGACAGAGAAGGCAGTCAGAAATAAGACCACCGTGGGTAATAGATATCTGCGCAAGACCTTTATGCCATCCAGAAATCCAGATAATCTTCCCTCAACAATCATCCCTACTAGTGGAAAGATAAAAAGCGACTGCAAAAACGAATTAAACAATATAACCGATGACAGGACAACAAGAGAGACAATCTTAGGAGAAAGAGATATCTTCAATATGCCGAGGAACTTGATAAACACGACAGGAAAGCCCTTTTGCCCTAGGAAAAATAGTCCAATGCTTATCGAAAGATAGGTGAAAAACAGCCAAAAATTAAACCGTATTTCTCTATTACGCAAGGTCCTCCATAATAGAATAATCAAGAAAAACGAAGCAGCCGTTCCTAAAAAGACATCAAAAAGCCAAGAAGATCTCTTCAACATCTCATACATCCAAAATATATGGCCAGGATAATGCAAGGCCGCCGGTCCCCAAAAGCGCAATATGATAGGTCCCGCTATCAGCTTTAAAGGCCATTGTACAGAATAAAATAGTATACCTACCCATAAAACATATTTTACTAAATAAACATAAAAAAATGGCGCAAACAATCTGATCCTACGGAAGGGTAGAGAAATAGACCTTAAAAATGAATCACCTATCATAACAGTTTTTACCACCTATTCTTACACACCCTTACTCAGCAATATATGCTCTATTGTATCAAACAAAATTCGTAAGTCTAACCAAAAATTGGCATTAGAGATATAGAACAGATCATAACGCAGTTTATTTTTGACATCCTTTATACAGGAATCGTAACGGTATCTTACCTGTGCCAGACCAGTAATACCTGGTTTCACCTTAAGCCTAGAATAGTAATGGGGGATAGCCTTTACCAGTTCCCTGGCAATCTCTGGTCTCTCTGGACGTGGGCCAACCAAGGACATATCCCCTCTTAAAACATTAAACAATTGCGGTAATTCATCCAGATGTGTCGCCCTTAGGAATCGACCTATTCGTGTAACCCTGGGATCATTCTGCATCGCCCAGACTGCGCCGCTGTGCTTCTCTGCATCCCTACGCATACTCCTGAACTTGTATATAGTGAATATCCTCCCCTGTCTACCCAATCTACTTTGCTTGTAGATAACAGGACCAGGGCTGTCGAACTTGATTGCTATAGCTATCAAGAACATCAAAGGAGAAAAGACTATCAATAAAAACAGGGCAGCAAAGAAATCGAATATCCGCTTAAAGACCAGATACAAAGAAAACTCATGCATATCTTCACCTACATATATAGTCTTATCTATACTAATCTCCATTACACCTCTCACCCTATTTATGAAATCTACATTATCACACACCCAACCTCTTTCATCAACCGAGATATACCCTTCTTCTTTAATTAAAATTAAGGCTAATCTCTGATAATAAAAGACCTCCCACATTCTTTTCAACATTAGCAGGTACATTAGTCGATTTGCCAACATTATTATTTGATTCTGCAAGCAATGTCTTGAGCTTCTCCGTAGTCTCTTTTGGAAGATTATATTTGCCTCCAGCAACATCCTCCAGTACTGCTGATATAGGGGAAAAGGATAAGACATCTCGCCAGCTCAAAACTCCTTCCTCAAACCCGGAATTCAGTTCGGATAACACCTCGTCGAGACCAGCATCTTCAAATTCATCTCTTAAGGCCTGGATAAGAGACTCTACAACCCCTTTATCTTCCATAGCTAAGATCTCCTCCAGAGAATCAACAGCTAATGCCCTTTCCACAAAGTCTTGCACAGCATCTGACTTATCTGCCTTCTTCGGTCCATAGACAGGGGTAGGCCTACTTTCAACAAACAGACCAACCGAAGGTTTAACCCTGTAAGGGATCTTTAATGCCTCCAGGGCATCGTTTATCCTATCAGCCACTTCCTGAGGCACCTTAAAGACCTTCCCATGGTCACTGCCAGCACAATACACCGCAAGGCCAAAATCCAGCCCTGACTCTTTCAAGAGAGGCACCACTGACTCTTCACCTGTTTGCTTACCAGCAAGCGGATCTTTAAATGGATATTCACTAAATACGACTAAGCCTCCTGATAACAAATCTATTAATTTTTTCTTAAGGTGTCTCCTTACGGCAGCTGCGGAAAGGCTCTCTTTCCTTGGATCTGTAGCATCCGCAGAAACAACACCCATATCGAGGTTCAAGTCTACAAGGATCCCAAGCATAGAAGTAATGTGGCCTTCATGAGGGGGATTACCCTTCATTGGCCAATAGAAAATCTCCTTCTCAGGATCCGTTATATCCAATTCTCTCCTTTTGATCCTCTCTTTAAAATTCTCATATAAGTCATTACCAACTTCTTCTATTAACAAGCTTTCTTTAAAGTCCACCAATTCTTCCAATGCCTTTTTCTTTTCTCCATCATGCTCTTTTAAAAGAGATTTCCTGCCTTTTTGTAATTCCAGCAAATTATTTTCCTCCTCTATTCTTGCGATCACAGCTTCGTCAACTCCTGAATTACGTGCTTGCGCCTTGAAATATCTCAAATCTTTGTCTCCAAAAACTGCCTTTCGTGTATCCCTTACCATCCTCATATAGGCCTCTTCTCCTAGACTGACCTTTTCTATAGGATCTGCCGCTTTCTTTATGGCCTCATATAAATCCTCATAGTCCGCAAACGCTGTTCTATCAATATAAGGTGTTACCAATTTCTCCAACATAAGATTATTAATGCCTCGAGCAAAAATATACTTTGCATTTTTCTGTTTTTGTTCCTGTGCAGAAAGCTTGGATCTATCTTCTGGACTAATATAATTATTTTCCATTATCCTGAATAGGAATAAATCTATCACATGGAAGGCATCGCCTTTTAGTTCAACCTCTTTACCCTCTATCAAAACCTTACCGGTAGAAAACAGTTCATTCAATCTTTTCAAATTTCTCACAACGTGGTCTTTTTTATCCAAGAGTCTCCAATAAGATGGATCCTCCCATTTTTCTTTTTCTTTTAATAACTTATTAGCCTTCTTCACTGTATCATCTGTTTCCATGATAGACTCTATTATTCTTGTTACGATTTCTGCAGCGGCTAACTGGTCCTCATCCAACTTTTCTATAGCATTCCACGGAGAGTAGAAACCCTCTTCGAGAAGACGAAGCACAGGATATGGAAGAAAATGCTTTTGCCCTCCTTCCCGTACAGCTGTAGAAGAAACCTTCATCCTGTTCCAGTTAAAGTATAAACCATCACCACCCCAAAATTGCCTTAATAACTCCTGATCCTCCTCTTTTACCACTTCCCCAAGACGTTGAGAGATAAGCACTTCAAGGATTGCTCCAGGGAAATATTTGCTAAATCGTTCTCTTAATGCATACATCTTACCCACCGTATCCAGAAACTTAACCGCCTCGTCTCTGCCTTCTATTCGTTTACCTGCCAGGTAGAAGACCTCTACCTTGCCATCTTTATCTTTTACAATAAACGCATTAGCGATCTTACCTCCTGTCCACATATTATTTTTGTCAGCGTATTCTTTAACGAATTCCTCATTAATCAGCATCTCATCTCTGGACTGATTTACCACCAGCAAATTCTGGCCGATGACCTTGCCTGGTTCCACACCCTCACACCTGACCTTCCCAAATATCCTGCCGCTGTTTGGATCCAGCCCAAAATCCTGAGCCAGATTCTTCTCATATATCTTATTTGTCTCATCAATAGAGGGGACCTCTGTTTCGGATATCGCTGGATCCTTTGCCCTGGAGATAGGATCCTTATCTGCCTGGCTATCCTCTTCTATAAC
>WGAY01000056.1 GCA_015494585.1 Candidatus Omnitrophota bacterium
GTCCTCGCAGAAAAACCTCTCCGCTTGCAGGCTCACCGGCCCCTTCTCCACCACCAAGGCCCACCCTTCGACCAAGGCCTTGGCCACCTTTTCGTGGGTACCGGCAAGCAATCTCGTGAGCGTGGGCCGGGAGACCCCATCCTCTCTGCTGCCTCCTCGTGGCTCAAGCCACAGAGGTCCACCAACCTCATCGCCTCGCACTCGTCCAGAGTCATCCTCAACATCCCCAAGGCCCTGACGGGTATCCCCTGAGGCTTAAAAACCCTGACCACCGGTGGACTTCCCACTATCCTGTCCTTCTTTGGCCTGCTCATCTTCCGATCCCGATTTTGAACTATAGTTCAAAACTATGATACAAATAAATTTCATAATTTACAAGACAAATTTTGATGTAACGTCTTAGTGTGTTTCCCTGTCCCTGTAGATGAGTTTTTGTAGAACAAAATTGAGGGGTTTGATGGATAGTAGAAGGTTAAGAATGTACATTACAAAAACTTTTTAAATAAATTTGACAAATCTTGGTGAAGTCGCTATACTTCTTGAAATAACCTGTGTAGAATTAGAAGAGAGGTAGATATAAGTGATTATAAGAGAAAAGTGAGGTGAGCGTATATGAAAATGGCGGTTGTCAGTAAGGTTTTTAGTATGTTTTTTTCAATATTATTTATTGTCCAGCAGGTTGCGTGGAGTGCGCCGGGCCCATTTTCTTATGCGGTATCAACTCCTGTACAGGCAGATGTGATGGTTGAAAAATTGCTGGGATATAGGCCTTCTATTTATATGACAGGCATAGAGATAACCAAAGATGGCAGGCTGCGATTTGCATGGGAAAAGGTTAGGGGAAAAAAGGGGCTTCCCATTTCGGATAAAGAAAAGGAGATGAATCTGAGGTATTTCTTATCAGCGCTTGCTTTGCCAGATGACAATTTCTGGGTGAATTTGAATGCAACGGTAGAGGAGGAAGAGATACTGGGTGCTGGGCTGAAGTTTCTTGACATGGGAAAGGTTTTTCTTGCCGCTGATGTGGAGTTAAAGAGAGATGCAAAGAGGCTTCTTGAACAGACAGGGGTGCTTGAGGAGCTATTTGAACAATCAGCGCAGTATTTTGGCACAGATAGAGATGGAGCATTTATGCCGAGGTTCTGGATAGTGCCAGAGAGGATAGAGATAGAAGAAAATGATAGGATGATGTATGTAAAGTCGTGCAGATTTACTGTGAAGGTTGAGGTGAGGCAAAACGGAAAGGCAAATGAAAGCGGGAATAGATTTAAGAAATACGCAGAGAGACAGATAAGGCAGGAGGTGCTGCCACAGTTAGTCAGGATGGTAAATACGGACCCAAAATATATGCCATTAAGACAGGCTGTTCATGCAATAGTAGCTGCGCGTTGGTATGAGAAGCACGGCCCTAAATTAAATGGGAGATTTTCAAGGCTTATGGATAGTGGCACGATTGGTGGGTTGAGGGCTGCTCCTTGGTCAAAACGGGCATTTTTAGAGGAATACTTGAGGTTATATTACCTTGATGAGATGGATACTATGAGTGATAGCTGGTATGTGGTGGGTGGAGGTATAGTTACCACGGGAACGGTTGTTGATGGGGCTAATAGGTCTGCAAAAGTTGGATCTGATAAAAGTTTAAGCACAATAGCATCTGATGGAAAGGATATTGCCGTTGATGAATTAGAGAAGAAAAAACAGGGAGAAATAGACTACCGCCCAGGTATTAGGAGTGATAAAGGTATTACAACTATAACTTTTTTAGGAGTGATATTATTGTTGTCTGGGGGGATAGTTTTTTCGGATGTGTTGCTTGGCAAACTAGGTTTTGTAATAGGTGCTATGTTTGGGGCGAGGGCAGTGAAGCTAAGGTTTGCTGATGTTGTTCTAACGTTGTATAGCAAGTTTAGACAAGAAAGTCTCAAAAGAGCACTGAATGAAGAGTTAGATCGGTTTGGGTTAGATGATAAACAAAAGAAAAAAGTAATGAGTTATGTTAAGTTGCGCCTAAATGAAGTAAAAGGATTAACAAATCCTAGAGATGTTAATAGAGAGATAGCAATGATAATACAGGAATCTATAGAAAAAAATCTTTTGACAGGGAATGAGATAGGTGCGAGACAGCTGACAGCAAATATTATGGTTCGCTTATTTTTACCCACCAGTGAAGAGATAGGGGAAGGAGTTATCAAAATAAACAATGAATTGAGGGATCTTGGGTTCAAACCCTCAGAGATTGCAATCGCTATCCTGAGATCTGCTATGGACCCTAAGGCTTCTAAAGAAGAGAATATGCGCAGATTAGATGCTGTATTGGATAGTAATGAGTTTAGATGCATCTTTACAGGCGATGCTATCAATACTGCCAGAGAATGGTTAAAGGGGAGAATGGGCCAGAAAAAATCGCAAAATCCTCAAACCATAAGGATTGACAATCCCTTTTCAAAGACTGGGACGGCAAAGGTTGAAGGGATAGAGACATTGTCCTATGGTAGCTGGCGGATAATTACAGAAAATAAGGTGTTAATAGGCGGGGAATTAGAGAGAGATAATGAAAGAAGTAAGCTACTTGCGCGAGATAAGATATTGGCGCCTGTTAGAGACGCCTATCAAGGTCTGGCTCAGGCCCTATATGAGGATATATTTGGTGAGGATGCGGTTGAGAGCAGGAAGGCTAAGGTCTTGCTTTTTGATAGAGGCGGTGAGAATCTATTTGGATTTACAATAAAGAAAGAGGGGCAAAGGATTGTGGGTATAGAGTGGTTATTAGCTCAATTAGCAAAACCGTTTGGCTATGATTCTTCGCATACTCGTGCATTAGCGTCATTGGTTATGCACGAGTTGGTGGAGGCTGAATTAGAGGAGTCTAGATTAGAGGTAACAGAAGATGGCAATGGAATAATAATAAATATAGACGGCAAAGAAGAATTGACAAATATGTTAAATGATCCGATTAGAAATCTGAGAGATCCTGCCGCAATATCCCTCTATAAGATGGCTATAGGCAAGCTCAAGGAGGGCGGCAAAGACGCTCAGGAAAAGGCAAGGCATTATCTGTCTGTAGCTATTGTGGGTGAGATGATGCCGGATGCCAATAGGGAATTGACAGCGTATATATACGCAGCAATAGGAAAGAGGCTGGGAGAGTTTCTAGAAAAGACCTTGCTTGTAGAGGGGATAGATGAAGGCGTGTTTGGGATTTTTGCTAAAGAGTATAAAGAGGTTATCGAATTTATCAAGGATGCCGAGAAGAGAAATGAAGGTTTTACGATTGAGAGTATGGAGTTTATGAATAAATTTTATAGCGCTATATCAGAAGGGACTACTGATGCAATTTTGCAGTTCGTCTGGGAGAATATAGCTGATTTATCAAGAGATACAGATAATGTGAAACGCTTTAAGGTGGATGTAGACAAAATAACGGGGTATTATAAAAATGGTGATATTGATGAAAAACTCGCGACATTTCTGGTGATAGATGCAATATACAGGCATAATATAATGCCTGATAGTCCGGATAAGGAAGCTAATAGAGATGCTCTGGCAAAATCTATTTCATTATTGCTTGCTCAGATTGCCCTGCATGTAAATGCATACCTGCGAGTGAATGCATATATACCTGGTATGCATGTAAGTTATAATAACGTTAAACATCTTATGTCTATCAGGGCAGAACTTGTAAGAACACAGTCTAATCTTCAGGAAGATATACACCCAGAGAAGACCGGTGGTATTGATCTATCTTTGATGAGGCTGGTACCGGTGTCTTTGGAGAGAATATAAGGCATTATATTGGGTTGTCAAGGGTAGATCCAAGGGGTACCCTTAAGTTAAAATGCAACTGGTAATTTTTATATTGCCCATTTCTTATTTTTATAGTGTAATATTTTGTTAAAGGCAGTTGAGAGGAGTGGTTATGTTTAGGCGGAAATTTCTTAGATTTGTTTTTACCTTTGTCTTTTTTGGGGTTGTAATCTCCTGGACTGGAAAGGGTTTTGCCTTTACGCTTGATTTCGAAGGGCAGTCGTTTATAACAGGAACATATTTAAACGGGACGGATTATGGGGGTTTTATTTGGGATAATAATATAATTGCAATGGAGAATAGTTTTTATAAAAATACTTATAATAATACAATTGATTTTCCTTCAAATGATATAGCTATTGTCAATGCCTATGGGGCAGTCTCTGTTTCCATTTCAAGGAATCAGCCGTTTGATTTTATAGGTGCCTACTTTAGTACTTTTGCAAAGGTGGATGACTTTTTTTATGATTCAAATAGTGATGAAGGCAGTTCTCTTAATATTACTTTAACCGGTTACAATGGGGCAACGTTAGTTGGCACAGTTTCTTTTGACCTGAACCCTACTTTTTCCTTTCATGCGGTGAATTTTGAATCCATTACTAGATTAGAACTCCAGTCGAGTGGGGATAAGCGCTGGTGGATTATGGATGACCTTGGCTACGATCTTCCGGCCAACGTTGTGCCTGAGCCCCAAACTGTTGGGATGTTTTTGCTGTTCATTGGTGGGTTGCCCTTTGTTCACAAGCGCAAAAAGTAAAGGAATAAGATAGTAGAGGAAATTATGTTGCTCTCAAGGGGCTTTTTTACAAAAGCCCTTCCTTTTTATGGTTTATACTTAGGACGAGAAGAAAGGAGTTCCTATGGGCTCTGATAAGTTGTGGGGGGGCAGGTTTAAGAATGATATTGCCCGTGAAGTATTTGAGTTCTCTCGAGGGGATATGGATGATTATGTATTGTATTCTTATGATATTATGGCCTCTATTGCCCATGCAAAGGCGTTAAATAAGGCAGGGATAATCTCTGATAAAGAGGCCGAAGAGCTTATATCTGCGTTGACTAAATTGAAGGAAGAAAGGTTAGATCTATTCGAATATGATACAGAAGATATCCATTCCTTTGTTTTAGAGAGACTAAAAGGGCTTGCTCCGAACAGCTATGAAAAACTGCATTCTGCAAGGAGCAGAAATGACTTAGTCGCAGGCGCAAGTCTGCTTTACGTACTTACTGTAGGATTTATGCTTATCCACAAAATAAGGGATCTGCAAAAGGCCTTGGTCTCAAGGGCAAAGGAATCGCAGGATATTTATATGCCAAGTTTTACCCATCTGCAAGACGCTCAGGTTATCTCTGCTGGCCATTATCTCCTTTCATGGGTAGAGGCGCTGGATGAGGTGGTTGCTGATTTACAACATGTGGTAACCTCAGCAAAGTCTCCTTTGGGCGCGTGCGCAGGAAGTGGCTCTGCTATTCCTATTGATGTGGTAGAGCTGGCAAAAGATTTTCATATAAATGACATTCATAAAAATAGCTTGTTTGCTATATCTGATAGGAGTTATTACCTGAGGTTGTTGTTTGCATACGCCCATCTGGCATTAGTATTATCCAGGCTTGCCGAGGATTGGATTATATATTCCAGTCAGGAATTTGGTTTCCTGCACCTGCCAGATGATTTCTGTACGGGTTCAAGTATTATGCCCCACAAGAAGAATCCGGATATGCTTGAACTTATCAGGGGCCGCTCTGCCCATGTCATCGGGGCCTTGAATTCTTTCTTTGTCCTTATAAAGGGCTTGCCAACTGCGTATAATCGTGATATGCAGGAGGATAAGGCAATATTGTTAGGGTGTAGTGATACCCTGCATTCGTGCGTAGAGGTATTGACTGGCCTTGTTGAGGGGATATCCTGGAATAAAGAGAAATTAGAGAAGGCCTTGGCTAATGATTTTCTATATGCAACGGATATTATGGAGGAGCTTATCTTAAACGGTATGAGCTGGAAGGATGCCCATAATAAGGTTGGTAAATTGGTTTTGATGAGTGAGGAGAAGGGCAAGAGATTGTCGGAACTAAATAAAGGTGAGAGGGAATCAGTGCTGGGTGATTTTAATTTTCCTGATAAAGAGTGGAGGGGGTTTTTCTCCCCTAAGCGTAGTGTTGAGGCAAAAAAGACATTTAACTCCACCTCACCAGAATCAGTGAAAAGACAAATTGCCTTCTGGGAGGGGATATTTTTTGAAGAAGAGGGTATGAAATAGCAGGAGGAAATATGCGAGAGTTTTTTGAATATAGGGATGGGCAGCTTTATTGCGAATCTGTGCCAGTAAAGGATATTGCTCGCCGCTTTGGCACACCTGTTTACATATATAGTAAGTCTAGCCTGTTATACAGGTTTAGGGCCCTTAAGGATGCGTTTGACAAACAGGGACTTAAGCCACTTATCTGTTATTCAATAAAGGCCAATTCTAATCTTTCAGTGCTAAACGCATTAAAAAAGGCAGGGGCTGGTTTTGATGTAGTCTCTGGCGGCGAGATATATCGGGCCATGCAGGTAGGTGCATCAGCGAATAAATGCGTTTATGCCGGGGTAGGTAAAAGAGAAGAAGATATAAAAATGGCCCTTGACTGGGGAATACTGATGTTTAATGTCGAGTCCGAGGCTGAGCTTGCCCTTATAAATTCTGTGGCAGCAAGTATGAGAAAAAAGGCAAGAGTTGCCTTGCGCATAAATCCAGATGTGGATGCGCGGACACATGACTACATTACCACTGCCAAGAAAGAAAATAAGTTTGGCATAGACCTTTATACTGCTGAGCAGATATTTGCAAGGCAAAAAGACTATAAGAATGTCAGAATAATTGGGATACACATACATATAGGTTCGCAGATAGTAGATACGCGTCCTTATGCCCAGGCATTAAAGAAGGTAGAAAGGTTTATTAAACTGATTTCAGGGAAACATAATGTGAAGCTGAGGTATATAAACATAGGTGGGGGCCTTGGTATTACTTACGATAATGAAAAAGTAGATGCCCCAGAGGTTTTTGCTAGACGAGTTGCACCTTATGTGAAACGCCTGGGCCTTAAACTGATAATGGAACCAGGCAGGTTTATTGCTGGAAATTCCGGCATATTTGTGTGCAGGGTTATTTATGTGAAAAAGACCCCGGCGAAGAATTTTGTGATCGTGGACGGTGCAATGAACGATCTTATAAGGCCATCGCTTTATAAGGCTTATCACAGAATATGGCCGGTTTCTCCTGTTTCGGAAGAAGAGTTTGTTTGCGATGTGGTAGGTCCGGTATGTGAGTCTGGTGATTTCTTTGCAAAGGATAGAAAGTTGCCGGTAGTAGGCCCTAGTGATCTGCTGGCAGTGTTCAGCGCGGGTGCCTATGGGTTTGTTATGGCAAGCAATTATAACTCCCGTCCCCTTCCGGCAGAGGTCCTGGTTGACAAGGATAGGGCATACCTTGTAAGGCGTCGCCAAAGCTATAAGGATATTGTAAAACTGGAACGTTTGATTTAATTCAGTGGGTTCTATTGAAAACGCTTGCATTTTTTCCTACAGCGTGTAAAATCTATGGCAGTATTGTCGTTAGGAGATAGAATGTATTGGAGTAGAAGGTATTATAAGGATATAATCTGGCGGTAAAAATGGGTTATGAGACTATAAATCCACGAGGTTTGTATGATCCCAGATTTGAGCACGATGCCTGTGGCGTAGGGTTCCTGTGCGATGTAAAGGGTAGAAAGAGCCACAAGCTTATCAGGGATTCTATCAAGGTATTGAATCGCCTTGCCCATAGGGGAGCGGTTGGCGCTGATCCCAAGACAGGCGATGGGGCGGGTATACTTATCCAGATGCCTCACAGATTCTTTCAGGAGGTCGCTCCCCAGGCAAAGATAGACCTCCCAAAACTAGGATTTTACGGTACAGGGATGGTCTTCTTGCCGACCAAAAAGCAAGAGTATGAATTTTGCAAAAGGGTCTTTAAGAAGATTATAGAAGAGGAGGGTCAAGAGCTCCTTGGATGGAGACAGGTCCCGGTTGACAATACGGACATAGGCAAGGGCGCAAAGGAGACCGAGCCAATAATCGAGCAGCCGTTTATAAAGCGGGCCGATAATGTAAGGGAGTTGCTTGACTTTGAAAGGCGGCTTTATGTTATCAGGAAGCGAATAGAAAACATTATAAGATCCTCGGATATATCCCAGAAGAGCTTCTTTTATATAACAAATCTTTCGGCAAGGACCTTTGCATTTAAGGGATTGCTTATGCCTTATCAGGTAGAGTCTTTTTATCTTGATCTGCAGGATGAAAGGATCGAGACAGCAGTTTCTCTTGTGCATTCCCGTTATAGTACGAATACATTTCCGACCTGGGACCTTGCCCAGCCATTTAGGTTCCTGGCCCATAATGGGGAGATAAATACATTGAGGGGAAATATTAACTGGATGAGGGCAAGGGAAGGCCTGCTTTCCTCGCCCCTCTTTGGTGATGCCATAGAGCAGATTAAGCCGGTGATTGTGCCAGGGGGCAGTGATTCAGCCACGATAGATAATGTATTCGAATTATTGGTGCTCTCAGGTCGTTCCCTGCCAGAGGCAATGCTTATGCTTATTCCGGCCGCTTGGGAGCAGAATAAGCTTATGGATGAGAAGCTAAGGGACTTTTACAAGTTCCACGCCTGTTTTATGGAGCCTTGGGACGGTCCGGCCGCCATTGCCTTTACCGACGGCACTCGGGTTGGGGCGGTGCTGGACCGTAATGGATTGAGGCCAGCGCGTTATATCGTTACCAAGGATGACTTTGTAGTTATGGCCTCAGAGGTAGGGGTGCTGGATATCGAGCCAGGAAATATCGCCCTTTCTGGCAGGCTGGAGCCCGGAAAGATGTTTTACATAGATACCGAAGAGGGAAGGATAGTCCAGGATGATGAGATAAAGGAAACGATGTCAACCAGGAGGCCCTATAGCGTGTGGTTGAAGGAATGGTTGGTAGATATAGATAGCCTTCCTAAACCAGAGTCTCGAAAGGGCCCTTACGATAATCTATTGAGAGATCTTCAGGCCTTTGGTTATTCGCGTGAGGACCTTAAGGTCCTGATAAAGCCAATGGCTGAAATGGGCAAGGAACCAATAGGTTCAATGGGTAACGATACCCCCCATGCAGTTCTCTCCAAGAATCCCAAACCTCTTTATGAGTATTTCAAACAGTTGTTTGCCCAGGTTACAAATCCTGCTATCGATCCCATAAGGGAAGAGGTGGTGATGAGCCTTGATAGTTTTATCGGGCCGCAAAAGAATATATTAGAAGAGACCCCCCAGCACTGTCATAAACTCTACATCAAGGAGCCTATCCTGACAAATGAGATGCTAGAGAAGATAAGGCAGATAGATGAAAGGGGCTTCAAGTCTGAGACAATATCGGTGCTATTTGATGTAGATGATAAGGAAGACTTTTTGAGGACCCTGGATAGGATATGCAAGGAAGCCGAATCGGCTATAGAGAGGGGATATTCCTTTATTATCCTCTCTGATAGGGGAATAAGCAAGGATAGGGCTGCCTTGCCTATGCTTCTGGCAGTCGGTGCAGTGCATCATCATCTAGTGCGCAAGGCCAAGCGTACGCAGATAGGTATTATTGTAGAAAGCGCAGAGCCCAGAGAGGTGCACCACTTTGCTGTCCTATTTGGTTACGGTGCCGATGCGATAAATCCATACCTTGCCTATGAGGCAGTGGCCTATCTTTGGGAAGAAGGTCTGTTGGATGTAGGCACTCTGGAAGATGCTATAAAGAATTATCGAAAGGCCATCGATAAAGGCATACTTAAGATACTCTCAAAGATGGGGATCTCTACCCTACAGAGCTATCGTGGTGCCCAGATATTTGAGGCGCTTGGCGTGCACGAAGAAGTGATTGATCGCTGTTTTGCCGGCACTGTCTCCCGAATAGGAGGGGTAGATTTTGATGCAATAAGAGAAGAGACGGTCCAGCGGCACAGGGCCGCTTTCCCGGATAATCCTGTGCAGATGCCTTATTTGATGACCGGCGGAATATATCAGTGGAAGAAGGACGGAGAGTTTCACCTCTGGAATCCTGCAAGTATAGCGGCCCTTCAGGATGCGGTCAGAAAGAATGATCCCGTGCGGTACAAAGAATTTGCAGAGATGATAAACGATCAATCCCGCCAGCCAACAACCCTGCGCAGTCTGTTGAAATTCAAAAAGGCCAATCCTATACCCCTGGATATGGTAGAGCCGGCAGAGAGCATAATGACCCGCTTTGCAACTGGGGCAATGAGCTTTGGCTCTATCAGCCGGGGAGCCCATGAAGGTCTTGCCATTGCTATGAACAGGATAGGCGGCCGGTCTAATACGGGTGAAGGAGGGGAGGATCCGAGTCGCTTTATACCACTTCCCAATGGGGATTCAAAGCGCAGTGCAGTAAAGCAGGTTGCCTCAGGTAGATTTGGCGTTACCACGAATTACTTGGTCAACAGTGACGAGATGCAGATAAAGATTGCTCAAGGGGCCAAGCCAGGGGAAGGTGGGCAGCTACCAGGACATAAGGTCAGTGTTACTATTGCCCGTACGCGCTATACCACCCCTGGTGTTACGCTTATATCCCCTCCGCCACATCACGACATTTATTCTATAGAGGATCTGGCGCAGTTAATCTTTGACCTGAAGAATACCAATCCGGATGCGCGGGTGAGCGTAAAACTCGTCTCAGAGATAGGAGTAGGAACGATTGCCGCGGGTGTTGCTAAAGGGCATGCGGATATGATATTGATCTCCGGAGGAGATGGGGGAACTGGCGCCTCACCCCTTAGCTCTATCAGGCACGCAGGATTGCCCTGGGAGCTTGGTCTCTCTGAGACGCATCAGACCCTGGTTCTCAATGACCTTAGGAGCAGGGTGAGATTGCAGACGGATGGTCAGATGCGCACAGGTAGGGATGTTGTCCTTGCCGCTATACTGGGTGCTGAGGAGTTTGGTTTCTGTACGGCTGCCCTTATTGTCCTCGGTTGTGTGATGCTCCGACACTGCCACTTGAATAACTGTTCCCTTGGTGTTGCTACCCAAGACGAGATATTGCAGAAGAGATTCAGGGGCAAGCCTGAGTATGTTGTTAATTATTTCCGTTTCGTTGCGGAAGAGGTGCGTCAGATAATGGCCCAGCTTGGCGTCAGGACTATGGATGAATTGGTGGGTAGGACGGATCTTTTAGAGATAGATTCAAACCTCTTGCCATGGAAGGCAAAAAAGCTTGACTATTCAAAGATATTGTATAAGCCAGAGGTTCCACCTAGTGTAGGGGTATATTGTCAGCGTCCACAAGATCACGGAATAGATACGGTCTTGGATAGGAAACTGATAGACTTTGCAAGGCCGGCACTGGATAGCGGCAGGCCGGTTAAAGGAGTCTTCGAAATAAAGAATACGGATCGTACTACAGGGGCTATGCTCAGCGGACAGGTCTGCAAGCGCTATGGAGAAGAGGCCCTGCCTGAGGATACCATATATATAAAGTTTAAAGGGGTAGCGGGACAGAGCTTTGGTGCATGGCTTGCCAAGGGAGTTACATTTGAGCTTGAAGGCATGGCAAACGACTATGTAGGCAAGGGCATCTCGGGAGGTAAGATTATCATATATCCGGACAAAAAGGCAGACTATGTCCCAGAGAATAACATAATAATCGGCAATACCACCTTTTATGGAGCGATAATGGGAGAGGCCTATATAAGGGGGATGGCGGGTGAGCGGTTCTGTATAAGGAATTCTGGTGTGCATGCGGTAGTGGAAGGTGTAGGTGATCACGGATGTGAATATATGACAGGTGGCCGTGTGGTGATTATCGGGCCAACAGGGCGGAACTTTGCAGCGGGTATGTCGGGCGGTATTGCCTATGTGTGGGATGTAGATGGGGATTTCGAGGCAAAGTGTAATAGGGATATGGTGAGTCTGGAAAGGGAATTTGACGATGAGGATATAGAGGCGATACAGGAACTTCTCCAGAATCATTATAGGTATACGGGAAGTGAAGTTGCAAGGTCTATACTGGATGATTTTGAAAATCAGATAAGACGCTTTGTCAAGGTTATTGCCTACGAATACAAACGTATACTTGAACAAAAAAATCTAGACGAAGAACTTGACCTCACGGAGGTCTCGGATGGCTAAAGATATCAAAGGATTTCTGAAGATACAGAGGGAATCTGCTGTATATAGACCAGTAGAGGTCAGAATAAAGGATTTTGATGAGGTCTTTATCTTAAGACCCGATGAAAAGACGGTCCAGCAGGCTACCAGGTGTATGGACTGCGGAACGCCTTTCTGTCATTGGGCCTGTCCGGTTGGCAATTATATCCCTGAATGGAACGAGTTTGTCGCAGGTGGAAATTGGAAACAGGCCTTTGAGTTGTTGAATTATACGAATAACCTGCCAGAGGTAACAGGCAGGGTCTGTCCGGCCCTGTGCGAGTATGGTTGTGTTCTGGGGATAAATGCCGATCCTGTCACTATCCGTGAAAATGAATTGGGGATAATAGAGAAGGCCTTTAGGGTGGGGTTGGTAAAACCAATGCCGCCCGAAAAGAGGACAGGCAAAAAGGTGGCTATCGTTGGCTCTGGCCCAGCAGGGCTTGCATGTGCCGACCAATTAAATCGCGCGGGTCATAGCGTTGTTGTCTTCGAAAGGGATGACAGGATAGGCGGTTTGATGCGCTATGGTATACCGGACTTTAAATTAAAGAAAAGCGTCCTGGACAGGCGTATAGCGGTTTGGAAGAAGGAAGGAATAGAATTCAAGACCGGGATAAACGTTGGTGTGGATATAAAGGCAAAGGATCTCTTGAAAGATTTTGATGCAGTATGCCTGGCCGGAGGCACGAAAAATGCCAGAGACTTGAACATAAAGGGACGCGATCTGAAAGGAATATACCTTGCGCTTGATTATCTCATTCAGGCCAACCGCATGGTTGCGGGAGATAAAATTGCCAAGGAAGACATGATAAATGCAAGGGGCAAGTCGGTTGTCGTTATAGGTGGTGGTGATACGGGAGCCGACTGTGTTGGCACTGCAAATAGACAGGGTGCAAGTAGTATTGTGCAGATAGAGGTCCTGCCAATGCCGCCTAAGGAGCGTCCAAAAGACCAGCCTTGGCCTGTCTATCCTCGTCTCTTTAAGACGTCCACATCCCATGAGGAGGGATGTGAACGTATGTGGCAGGTGCTTACTAAGGAATTTATAGGCAAGAACGGGAAGGTAGTGGGACTGAGGTGTGTGAAGGTAGAGTGGGAAAAGGATGAGACCGGCAGGTGGCAGATGAAGGAGCTAAAGGGGACAGAATTCGAGCTAAAGGCGGACCTAGTCCTGATAGCCATTGGTTTTGTCGGGCCAGAGCATAAAGGCCTGCTGGATGACCTTGGCGTCGAATACGATTCTCGCAGCAATGTAAAGACAAATGAAAAATTTATGACTTCTGTAAAGGGCGTCTTTGCAGCAGGAGATATGCGTAGGGGACAGTCTCTTATTGTCTGGGCAATCTCTGAGGGCAGAAAGGCCGCCCATTATATAGACGAATACCTTATGGGGCGTTCCTCTCTTCCTTGCTTTTGATCTTTATTCTTAATTACTAATTATAAATGGAGGATTAGAATAGAATCCAATGCTTAGATCTGATAGAGAGGGGTTTTATGTTTGATGCCTTTTCCTCCGATGTCGCACTGCTTGCCTTACGAGTCAATGACTTTCTTTCCTCTGGAGGCCTGCATAATCTGTCTATGGGTAGCTTTTTCTATGACGGCTGGGTTTTGCTAGCCGCTGCTCTGAAATGGCTGTTTTCTCTGGTGGGACTCAAGCTTAGTGCAGTAACCATCTTTCAGTGCCTGGATATAATTGGATTTGCTGTGGGGCTAATTTTCCTCTATAGAATATTGATAAAAAGGGCCTCTGTATTCTCTATCTTCCTGGTGTCTTTAATGTTGATCTCTGCCCCAGGGGTTCTGGCAACTGCCTCTTTAGGTAATGGCCATGGCTTTGTCTTTATGCTGCTGGCAATGGCCCTATCTTTTATAGACGATATCTATATAGATGAGGAAGGTAGCTTTTTGAGAAAATCGGCCAGATATATTTATCTTTTTATTCTTCTTATTTTTTTTATCAGACCTCGGGATGGTGTTTCCCTCCTTTTGCCTTTGGCGATTTTTGTGGGTGAAAAGCTGGGGATCTTTTCCTGGGGACGGTGGAAACTTTTTAGGGCAGCTATCCCGGTTGTATTTTTGCTATGCTTTCTGATATTGGCCTTTACATACACCAATAATATAAGTCTTGATGTGCTTTCTGCAGGGATTAAGGGCATTAGTCCTAAATGGTTTTTTCTGCCGTTTCCGTGCCTAATATTCGGATTGGGTTTTCTATCGATTGGATTGTATCCATTTCACAAGTGGAGGCGCTACTGGATGCCTGCCTGGCTGTACCTGTTAATCGTGGTGGTAGCCAGCATAATTATGCATATAAGTTTTGAATTCCGCTTTGTGTTTCCTGTTTTAGTCTTTTTATTCCCAGCTGTGGTTGAGTCCTTTGATGCAGTGCTTCGTGCCTCCAAACTATGGAGCAAGGCCTTATTGCTGGCATTGGTATCAATTGTTTTTCTGATAGGGGCAAAGTTTACAATCGATTATATGGTGTATCGTTATCTGAACCTCAACAGCAGTTTTGTCAAAAAGGTAGATGGGAAGGTTAAGGCAGACTTTATTATAGCAAGGGACATGGGACCTCTATTCAAATACTACGCTGACACACGGGTTATCTCTCCTCAGGACTTTATGTCCCCGCGCCAGATGTATTATTTCTGGCAGGAGATAGGTATGGGTGTAAAGGATGGCAGGAGATATCTGTACCTTTCGACAGTTGATTTATATCAGGATAGGAAACTCTTGGATTATCTCCCATGGTGGTTGGAGGCAGATTTCCTATATTCAGGATATATCCTTGATTGGCATGGCTGTCATGGTATAATACCAACTCTTCAGCCGGTGCAGGTCTGGTTTATAAAGGAGAGAAAAATAGATGCCGAGATACCGAATCCAGATAAGCCACAAGGGAAAGTTTCCCTCTCCTGAAGAGAGGCGGTTGCGGGCGTTTATAAAGGAACTCAACCTCCCTGAACCGGAGGATATCCGAACCGCACGCCTTTATTTTATAGAAGCCGACCTGGATAGCAGAGAGATAGAGGAATTCTGTTCTTCTGTCCTGGCCGACCCTGTATGTGAGGAGTTCGTAATAAGAGATTCTGAGGGCGCAGTTGAGCCCGTCCTGCCTCTGTGGATAGAAATTGGTTTCCTCCCCGGTGTTATGGATTCCCAGGCAATAACAGTGGCCAGGGCAATAAGGGAGTCATTCAGGATAGAGCCGGGCCAGGTTCACACTGGAGTGCGCTATGAATTTTCCTGGCAAGATAGGTCCCTGGCAGAGAGATTGCTTGGAATGCTCTTTAATCCCCTTATAGAGACAGGCCGTGTCAACGAAACCATAAACCCCTTTACGGCCCGGATGCAGGCCTACGAGTTTAAGTTAATAGAAGTTGAGCTGTTGTCTCTGGACGACAGCGGCCTTGAGCGGCTCAGTAGAGATATGCTCCTGTCCCTTAATGTGGAAGAGATGCGTTTTATCCAGGATTATTATCGCAGGCTTGGCAGGAACCCGACAGATGTCGAACTTGAGACCATTGCCCAGACCTGGTCTGAACACTGCCAGCACAAGACATTTAAATCGCCCATTCTCTACCGAGAGGTAGACGAGAGCGGAGCAACTCTGTCCGAAGAAAGGATAGGTTCCTTGTTTAAAGACTACATTATGAAGTCCACCAGCCAGCTGGGGCGCAAGTGGTGCCTGTCCGTGTTTAAAGATAACGCCGGAGTGGTAAATTTTGACGACAAATACGCTGTTTGTTTTAAAGTTGAAACCCACAACCACCCCTCTGCGCTTGAGCCATTTGGAGGGGCAAATACAGGAGTGGGAGGGGTTATCAGAGATATCCTAGGCTGCGGGCTCGGGGCAAAGCCTATAGCCAACACGGATGTGTTTTGTTTTGCCCCACCAGACGAAAGCGATGTCCCGGAAGGAGTCCTGCCGCCGAAGAGAATAATGATGGGCGTGGTTGCAGGCGTGCGGGATTACGGGAACAAGATGGGCATACCCACTGTAAACGGCGCGGTGTTTTTTGATAAAGAATTCATTGCCAATCCGCTCGTATACTGCGGCACAGTCGGTGTGATGCCCAAGACCGCTATAGAGAAGAAAGTGGAGCCAGGCGACAAAATAGTAGTCATCGGAGGGAGAACCGGCAGAGACGGGATACACGGCGCAACCTTCTCTTCCGCCGAACTTGACTCAGAGACCCAGGCCAGCTGTTCTTCGGCCGTGCAGATAGGCAATCCCATAGAAGAAAAAAAATTCGCTGATGTACTTTTGCGCATACGGGACAATGGCTGGTACAGGGCAGTAACCGACTGCGGTGCGGGCGGGCTGTCCTCTGCAGTGGGAGAGATGGCAGAGCATACCGGGGCAGTCGTTTACCTGGACAGAGTTCCTCTTAAGTATGTAGGCCTTTCCTATTCAGAGATATGGATATCCGAATCGCAGGAGAGAATGGTTCTGGCAGTAAAACCAGAGCACTTAGACGAGCTCATCTCTGCCTTTGAAGAAGAAGATGTAGAGGCCGTCTGTATAGGAGAATTTACCGGAGACGGGAAACTGCGCCTGTTTTACGGCGCGAATCAGGTGATGGATATGGATGTCTCCTTTCTTCACGGCAAAGTGCCTTTAAGGGAAAAGACCGCCGTGTGGGTAAAGAGAGAGGGAGAGGAAACACTCCCCTGCGTAAAAGATGCGCCGAAACTATTTAAGTCAATCCTTTCTTCCTATAATATAGCCTCTAAAGAATGGGTGATACGCCAGTACGACCACGAAGTTCAGGGTCGTTCCGTATTAAAGCCCCTTGCAGGGAAAAAGAGGATAGGCCCTATGGATGCCGCAGTACTTCGTGTCCACCTGCACGGCAAAAAAGCCATCGCAATATCAAACGGCATAAATCCCCTGTACGGAAAGATAGATCCGTACTGGATGGCAGGCGCAGTTATAGACGAGGCAGTGCGGCAGATAATAGCGGTTGGAGGCCGGCTTGACAGGATAGCCCTGCTGGACAACTTCTGCTGGGGCAGTCCGGATAAACCCGACAGGCTCGCAGGGCTCGTCAGGGCGGCAAAGGGGTGTTACGAATTCTCCGTTGGCCTTGGCCTGCCATTTATCTCTGGCAAAGACAGCCTCTACAACGAATATATCATTGACGGCCAGAGCCGTGCTATACCCGGAACACTTTTAATATCGGCAATAGGAATCATAGACGATGCAGGCAAAGTCGTCTCCTCTGACTTCAAGACAAACGATTCTCTCCTCTACATCGTCGGTATAACCAGGGACGAGTTGGGAGGAAGCGCGTTCCTTCAGCAGTTTGGCCTTGTTGGAACGAGCGTGCCAAGGCTGGACATAAATCAGGCAAAGGCAATATATGAGGCTATGGAGATCGCAACAAAAGAAGGATTATTGCTTTCCTGCCATGACATATCAGATGGAGGGCTCGGGATTGCCGTTGCCGAGATGTGTATAGGTTCTGGAATCGGGGCAGAGATATTCCTGAACAATGTGCCGTTTGAAGGCATCCGCAGGACAGACGAGGCCTTGCTTTACAGCGAAAGCCTTTCCAGATTCGTTGTGGAAATAGATAAAAAACACAAAGGCAGATTTGAAAAGATATTTTCCGGACTGCCAGCTGAAATGATAGGCAGGACGAAGAAACAAAAGACTATGGACATATACGGGTTAGAAGGAGACGAATACATTTCAGTTGATATTAAATTACTGACAAAACTATGGAGGAGCAGGTTTAATTGGCAGTAAAAGAGATAAACGCGCTCGTATTAAGGACAGCCGGGACAAACTGCGACGAGGAGACTGTATTCGCCTTCAGGCGGGCTGACGCAAAAGTTTCTCTCATACACATAAACCAGTTAAGAAAGGCCCCCGAGATGCTGTCCAGCGCAGACATATTCTGCATACCAGGAGGATTTTCCTATGGAGACGACATAAGTGCAGGGAAAGTCCTGTCTTTAGAAATAACCCTGTTTTTGAAGAGCGCGCTTGAAGAATTCATCGCAAAAAAAGGCCTGATAATAGGAATATGCAATGGATTCCAGGTCCTGGTGAAGACAGGTCTCCTGCCTGCCAGTGAAAAATTATTTTCAGTAGAGGCATCCTTGGTAGAAAACGACAGCGGAATGTTTATTGATAAATGGGTTGAGTTAGAAGTAGTGAACAAAGACACCCCATGGACCAGGTTTTTAAAAGAGACGGTGATAAAGATGCCCATAGCCCATGCCGAAGGCAAATTTGTGGCAAGGCAAAACACGCTTGAAAGGCTCGTTGCAAACAACCAGGTAGTATTCAAGTACGCACACGGTTGCAACCCCAACGGCTCCCTCTGCGACATCGCAGGGATATGCGACCCCAGCGGACAGATACTCGGGATGATGCCCCATCCAGAGAGGGCAATCGTTGCCTCGCAGTATCCCGACTGGCAGTCCCGCCTTCCATTTGACCAGCCAATGCCCCCGCTTGAGATATTCCACTCAGCCGTCTCCTGGGCGAGAGAGAATAGGTAGGGGGGCAGGGTTACTGTCTATATTTGTAGGAGATGTAAGATGGCAAAATCTGGCCTGGCTCCGGTAGTTAATCGCAAAACAAGGATACTTATTCTAGGGTCTTTTCCGGGAGGGATATCCCTGCAGAGGCAGGAGTATTATGCAAATCCTAAAAACCAGTTCTGGTGCCTGGTATCTGATGTTGTAGGCGATGACATAACGGGACTGCCCTATCCAGAAAGACTTAATTGTCTGCTGAAATACGGTATTGGATTGTGGGATGTGATAGCCTCCTGTAAAAGACAAGGCAGCCGTGATTCCAGCATAAGATGCGCGCAGAGAAATGACATCCCTGTCCTGCTCAAAAAGTATCCCGGTATAAAGGCCATCTTTTTTAATGGCAGAAAGGCTCAAAAGGCCTTCTTGCCTATGGCCACTATATGCCGTATCCCGGCATACTACCTGCCCAGCTCAAGCCCTGCCTATGCCATCCCGTACGAGCGAAAACTCAAAGCATGGCTGGCAGTAAAAGCAGTATTGGAGGGAAAACCTATCTCTTCCGCAAAAAATTTACTGCAGGACAAACCTTGAAAATTCGGTTATCATCCCAGAGATTTCAATGTACATTTAAGGTATAATAAAGAGGGAAGGAGAGAAAAACACAATAGTCTCTTTACTGAAAAGGTTTCCCGTGGTGGGGATTATCGGTGCCCGCCAGGTAGGAAAGACTACACTTGCCCGACAGATCGCAGACGATGTTAGATGGCAGGTCAATATGTTTGACCTTGAAGACCCGTAAGATATTTCCCGCCTATCGGATCCGATGTTGGCCCTCAAAGGGGTAAGTGGCCTGGTAATTATAGATGAGATACAAAGATTTCCGGATATATTCCCAGTTCTTCGTGTGTTGGCAGATGAGAGGCCCAGGCGCAGAAGGTTTCTTATCCTTGGAATCGCATCGCCTGCTCTTCTTAAGCAAAGCGCAGAATCCCTTGCAGGAAGGATAGCTTACCATAGGCTGGATGGGTTTTCTATAGAAGAGGTCGGGGAAAAGAATCTAGAGCGTTTATGGATACGAGGTGGTTTTCCGCGTTCCTTTGTTGCCAGGGCTCTAAACGAGAGCATAGAGTGGAGAAAAAACTTTATCCAGATGTATCTGAAAAGGGACCTACCTCAGTTAGGAATAACCATCAGTTCGGTTGCCTTGAGGCGATTCTGGGATATGCTTGCCCATTATCACGGCCAGATATGGAATGCATCCGAATTTGCAAGGTCATTTGGCGTTGCAGATACCACTGTGCGGCGTTATCTGGATGTGCTCAGTTCTACCTTCCTTGTGCGCCAGGTTCCTGCCTGATATGAGAATATCTCAAAGCGGCAGGTCAAATCCCCCAAGGTCTACATAACCGACAGCGGAATGCTCCACACTCTCCTTAACATACAGGACAAGCGCGATCTTCTTGCTCACCCAAAGGTGGGCGCTTCATGGGAGGGTTTTATTATTAATCAGGTCTTACACCTTGCCTCGGATAAATATGAACATTTTTTCTGGGCCACACATTCCGGAGCAGAGCTGGATCTCCTGCTCGTCAAGGGAAGGAGACGCGTGGGGGTTGAGGTGAAATTTATTTCCTCGCCTCAAGTTACCAGATCTATGAAGATTGCTTTGGAGGACTTAAAACTCAATATACTCTATGTTATTTATGCAGGAGAGAAGAACTTTTCCCTATCTAAAAAAATATACGCTGTCTCGGCTTGGAAGATGCTGGAGGGGCTGAGCCTTTGACTTGGGTTTTATTTCTTAGATGATTTTGATGTAGAGAGGTAGATGGTTTAGAGTGTATAGAATTATTGGGCGGATGGTAGTAGTTAGGCCCAGATTATGCGATAGGATAACCAAAATAGTTAAATTAAAAAGTCGAAACAAAAACTGACAGACTTTAGATGTCATAGAATAGTGTTGAAGCTATTGAATTTGTCTGGGCTGATTTGTTAATTATTTCGCTGAATTCCAAAGATATGGATAGTATCATAGGCAGTTCTCAGGACTAGGAATTTTCATTGGCCTCTCCTGTGGAGAAGTTGCCTCGATTGGCCTTTTAAAAAGATGCTTTCTTTTAAGGATAAGATTCTTGGGAACTGGTTTCTAGCGGTGATTGTGTCTCAGGGCTTAGGTGAAGAATTAAGGAATGATCTCAAATTTTATGGAAGTTAGATTATAAACTAGCCGCTTTTTTATTAGAGGAAAGATGAAATGGAGTGGTAGGGGCAAAAGGAGTATAGATTTGAGTAGGGTTACTTGACCTGTTTTCCTAAAATAATACCATAATAGGCATGTGATGATTTATGTAATATGTAATAGTTCAAGTGCTATTCTTTTTAGGGCTAGGCTTGACTTTATAGTGGCTTTAGTATATACTTAAAAAACATTTTAAAAAGTGACCTTGGCGATGCTATAAAGAGCGGAGGTGTTAGATGGTAAAGAGGCTTATAACCCTGGTCCTTTCATTTCTACTTGTCCTACCGAATATTATCCCTGGTTCTGTTCTATATAGCTATCCTGTTTTATCCAATAATGAAGTCATAAGTGTGGGTAGGCCTTTACTTAAAGGGATTAGGCTTTTAGATAATAAAAGGCTTGCCTTTGTATGGGAAGGGAAAGATATAACAAGGGGAACAGAACAGCACTACAAAGAAATCCTTTCTTATTTCTATACGGCCCTGGCCATCCCTAAACAGAACTGGTGGGTGGATCTGTTTGTACTGAATACGGAAGATAATGTTATGGGGGTGGGACTTGAGGATTCACGCCTTGGATATGTGCTTTTGAATGCAGATCTTGAGATGAAGCGAGTTATAAATCGCCTTATGGATCCATCTAGCCCTACGGGTGAACTCCTCTGGGATAGACTAGGGGAGATGGGGATTTCTTCTTTTATGCCGCGTTTCTGGATTGTGCCTGGAAAGATGCGCCTATATACGAATGAAGATAGTGTCTATCTTGATTCTGCAGAGCTTGATATAAGAGTTGCTCTGGAAGGTAGAACGCCGCGGGAGGAGAAAGAGAAAATTATGGCGATCCTGGAGGCCACGATAGTTCCTGAGCTGAAGCGGATAATAAATACATCAGATAATTTCTCTGAATTGCGACAGGCCTATTATGCAATGGTCCTGGCTCAATGGGTTAAGATGTCTGTGGATGAGCAGCTATCCAATACAAGGCTTGCCTCGCTGGTTGATTCCTTTGTTACACCGGATATTGGACTGGGTAGAGTGGATAGGTATGGATATCTTAAGGAATTCTCAAAAGAGTATCTGTTTTCTGAACTGGAATCTGAGTTAGGAATATCTGTAAGGGGAGGGGGCGAAGACTTTAGCAAAGTAGATGCGGTTATAGAAGAGGATAGCCAGGCAGATAAGGATCCTATCTCCAGGGCAAAGGATCCAGCGATATCCGAAACAGAGGTCCCCTCTATTGATGAGACAAATAAGATATATGAGAAGAATCTGGCTCAGGATTTTGGGCTGGATCCAAACAGCG
>WGAY01000057.1 GCA_015494585.1 Candidatus Omnitrophota bacterium
CGGCCGTATCTCCTCAACCCAGCTGCAACCACGGCTGAGACGGGAGAAGAAACTGATTCGGCCAGAGACAATGCCTCTTCAACCTTTCCCTTTTCAATCAGGGAAACTACGTCCTGCATGAACTTCTTTGTATCTATACCGGCTTGAGAAAATCTGATCAATCTCTCTATAATTATCGCAAGTGCAATAACCGAGGAAAATATTATCGGCCACATCATTATGCCACCTTTAAAGACAATCTCTATCATAGCTACCTCCTTTGGTCAGTTCAGTGAATCCAGCTTCTCCTGTGCAATCTTTGATTCAGGCACATCCATTTCCGCAACCTTGCGGTACAATTCTATGGCCTTGCTCTCTTGATCCTTCTTTTCATACAGTCTGGCAATTTTCAATAATGCCGATGCATACTTATGTTCATCCACATCCTTTCCAGAATAGGCCGCCTTTAAAAAGAACTCTATCGCCTTATCTAGTTCTCCAGCCTCTTCCCATATGCTTCCTATCTTGTAGTAGATATCCGGCTGCTTGTCTTTTTCAGTAAAATCTATGACCTTTTCCCAGGCATAAGCACTGTCAGCAAGCCTCCCCATCTTATAATAAAGCAACGCCAATTCTCTATAGGCCTTACCTGCGAATTCCTTTGCATTATTGATGACCCATTTTAGGTCCTCAACTGCATTTTTATAATCCTTATTATCCGCATATATATAGGCGCGGGCAATATGGAACTCTGCCTTCAGAGAATTATCCTTGGCATTTATATATTTATTCAATATCTCCAGCGCCTTATCCTTTTCTCCTCTCAAATCATAAAGCCAGACCATATCATAATAGGCTTTATAGACCTGGGGAGAATTAGAGTATCTCTGGATAAACTTTTTCAAATATCCCTCTGCCTGAGTGTACTTTTTCTCACTCAACATCTTCTCAGCAAGCCACAATAACACCTCCCTTGCCAAAGCATCGTCTGGATACTTATCCACCAGTTTTCTAAACCTGCTTAAGGCCTCCTTTTCCCTGCCAAGACGGTAATAACACCAAGCAAGCTCATACTCAAACTCAGGTTTAAGCCCCTGTTCTTCAGAAAGAGAAGCAAGCAACCTACGGAATAAATGAAGGGCCTTCTTATACTCACCTACATTAAAATAGGCCGTCGCTAGTAAATAACTCACATGGGGTTCATATTTTGAAAGCCAGTTATTCTCCCGTAACTTTTGGATAAACTCTATACTCTTATTAAAACTTCCAAGGTTAAAATAAGTCAGAGCAAGGTTGTAGTAGACATCCGACAGATATTTTGTTTCAGGGAAGTTCTTTAATATATCATCAAAGTACAGAATCGCCTGCTCGTAATTTTGAAGTTTCATAAAGGCTATACCAAGTTGAAGGATAATGTAATCGGAATAATAGCTATCAGGATAATCAGATTGCAACTTGCTTAGAAAGTTTACTGCCTTATTATACTCACCCTCTGCTATCAAAGTCTCGGCTATCTTGATCAACGCCCCTAACTTCATTACTTGATTATCCGCGGTATCTGCAACCATCTTAAAATACTCTATTGCCTGCTGATAATTACCCATTTTCAAGCTGGTCCAGGCCAGGCCGTAATAGGAATTAATCACCACATTGTCCAGGTCAGGCATAGTACTATTCCCTCTGTCCTCTCTAGAATTTACCACCAGAAAATAATACTCTGACGCTTTATCGTAGTTCCCTAAGGCAAAGTAAGACTCTGCCAGCCAGTAAAACACATCTCTCTTCCATACAGTAGTAGGGTACCTGACCAAAATTCCTTCCAATAAATCCCTAGCCTCTTTATACCTGGACTCCTTGAAAAGCAAATAGGCCCTCGCGAACTCTATACTATCATTCTTGCGCTTAAATAGACTTGTCGCCCTATCCAGGGCCTGCTTGGCCTTAGCGAACTGGCCCATACGAAGATAACACCAGGCCTTTGATTCCTCTGCATAACCGCCTAAATCCTCTCCCTTATAAATTAGAGATAGTTTGTCAAAATACTTCAATGCCTCTTTATAGTTGCCAAGTATGTAATTTAGCTTCCCAAGGTAAAAATAGGCAGAGGAAAGATACTTGCTTTCAGGGAAATCGAATATAAACCTTTCAAAGGCATCCTTTGCCGCATCGTAATCCCCTTTTTTATAATAAATCTCTGCTAGGGCGAACCTAGCCGATGTCCTTATAGTTCGGTTATCGGAATCTAGATACCTGAGGGCCAAATCTCGAGCAGATTCAAGGTTTCCAGTATCTATATAAAGATTAAGCAACAAGTCCAAACCCGTCTCTTCCATGGAAGGGGTTTTTATCATCTCCCCCGCCTCATTTACAGCGGATTTGATGTCCCCTATGTCCTTATATAATTCCACCAAGAGCTTAAATACCTCCTGGCGAGCTGTATCTCCT
>WGAY01000058.1 GCA_015494585.1 Candidatus Omnitrophota bacterium
ATCCTTATCCTCTTTACACCCTATCCCCAAGGACCTGCTATTGCGATCAAGATTCTGCCTTATTATATTCAACAATCTCTCCTCACTCCTGCTTCCTCCAAAGGCTATATGTATTACCGGATACTTCGGAAAATCATACTTATCATAGATATAAAGCCCCTTGAATAAGTCCTTCTCGCCTTGGAATAGATATTTTAGCGTAAATACAAGCAGGCTCTTACCAAACCTGCGCGGACGGGAAAGAAAGTAATATTTGCCAGAAGTTATGAGCTTGTAAATCGGCTCGGTCTTATCTACATAGAGATAACCCTCTTGCCTTATCTCCCTAAAATCCTGAACGCCTATGGGTAGTTTTTTTAACCTCGAATTATCCATTGTAGTTCCCTATCTTTTATTCTCCTGCTGATTTAGCATTCTATTTCTTATCTAAGCAAATAAGAATGAAGCATGAAGAATGGAGAATGAAGGTAAATCTTTTTAAATAAAACTCCTCCCTCATCCATGCTCCATTCTTCCTACTCAATTAGTTTCTATTGTACAATTGGGCGTAAGAATATTTTAACACACAAATCAATATATGCGTAGGTGGGAATATATAGGATAATGGATATAGAATTATACGCGTTTTACGCTAAAGTTCAGACGCCCAAGGTCATCTATCTTAATAAGTTTTGCCTTTAGTTCGTCACCGACCTTTACGACATCCTCGACATTTTCCACAAATCCATCTGAAAGTTCAGAGATGTGGATCAATCCTTCCTTTCCAGAAGGCAATTCACAAAATGCCCCGAAATTAACAATGCGACTTATACGCACGTCATAGACTTTTCCAACCTCTGGTTCACTGGTAAACAGCTCTATCATCTCGATAGCCTTTTTGAGGGCAGCTTCGTTCGGCGCGGCCACAACCACACGGCCGGTCTGCTCAACATCTATAGTCGCCTCTGTATCAGCGATTATCTTTTTTATATTCTTGCCCATCGGGCCAATCAGGTCTCGTATCTTATCCTCGGGTATCTCCATTACCTCTATACGCGGAGCATACGGTGAGACCTTCTCTCTTGGGGCCGATAACACAGAATTCATCACACCCAGGACCTCAAGTCGCGCCTTTCTGGCTAATTCCAGGGCCTCTCTAACCATAGAGAGGGTAATACCATCAACCTTTAGGTCCATCTGAATTGAGGTAATACCCTTTTCTGTACCTGCCACCTTAAAATCCATATCTCCATAGTGGTCTTCCAGACCGGCTATATCTGTAAGTATTATATATTCCTCATCAGTTTCCTTTACTAAGCCAAGGGCAATTCCTGCAACTGGACGTTTTATCGGCACACCCGCATCCATTAGGGATAGACTCGCGGCGCAGGCGGTTGCCATAGAAGAAGAACCATTGGATTCCAATATCTCAGAAACAACCCGTACTGTATATGGAAACTCATCTTTATCCGGCATTACATACTTTAATGCCCGTTCCGCCAAAGCACCGTGGCCAATTTCCCTCCTACCTGGCCCCCTGATAGGCTTTACCTCTCCTACGCTAAAAGGTGGAAAACTATAATGGAGCATAAAATGCTTATAATTTGCCTCCTCAAGGCCCTCTATCATCTGCTCATCAGACTTCGTACCGAGGGTAGTTATACACAGGCTCTGGGTCTGCCCCCTTGTGAACAGACTTGAACCATGCGTGCGAGGCAACACAGAGACCTCACAGGCCAATGGCCTTATCTCATCTATTGCCCGGCCATCAACCCTCTTGCGCTCTTTCAATATAGCATCCCTGACCAGCCTCTTCTCTACATAAGAAAGAGCCCTTTTCACATCTACTTCTTCTATCTCAGCATCATCAGAGACAAGCTCTTCAATCGCCCTTTTAGCAATCGCCTCAAAGGCCTCTATACGGGATTCCTTCTCAGCAATAGTGGTTACTCCCTTCAAATCTTCTAGATATCTCTCTTCAACTGTATCTATTAGAGTTTGGGGTATCACAAATGGCTCATAAACTGCTTTTCTCTTACCAGCCTTTTCTCTCAATTCCTCTTGGATTCGAATAATATCCTCAAAAAAACCCTCGCCATAATTCATCGCTGCAAACATATCATCCTCTGAGACCTCACGGCTACCCGACTCTATCATAACAATGCGCCCTTTTGTGCCGGCGACACACAAATCAATAAGTCCCTCTTCCTGCTCATCATAAGTAGGGAATATAACAAGCCTATCTTCGATTTTACCTATTCGCACTGCAGCCAAGGGACCATTAAAGGATATATCGGATATCGTAAGTGCCGCTGAGGCCCCTATTATTGCAAAGACATCAGGGTCATAATCAGGGTCGCTGGATAATACCTGAGCAACTATCTGCACCTCGTTTACGAGGTCTTTAGGAAAAAGGGATCTGATTGGTCTATCAATAAGCCTAGATGATAGTATTTCTTTTTCTGTTGGCTTTCCCTCTCGTTTAAAAAACCCACCCGGGATCTTACCTGCAGCATATTGCTTCTCTCTATACTCAACAGTTAAAGGGAAAAAATCAATCCCCTCCCGCTTTTCACGGGACATACAGGCAGTAACCAAAACAGCAATTGCGCCATATTTAACCAATACGGCACCATTTGCCTGACGAGCCAGTTTGCCTGTTTCAAGAATAAGGTCGTGACGGCCTAATCTACAGCTTACACTATGTGTGTTAAATACCAAAGGACTGCTCACTTCTTTAGGCCTAACTTAGAGATTACTTCTTGATACTTCTTGGGGTCTTTCTTTTTCAGATAAGAAAGGAGATTGCGCCTTCTGTTTACTAGCTTCAGAAGCCCCAATCTCGAATGATAATCCTTTTTATGGACCTTAAAATGCTCATTTAACTGCTTGATTCGATTCGTTAATAAGGCAATCTGCACAGCGGCTGAACCAGTGTCTTTTTCATGAACAGCAAATTCCTGTATCACCTTGTTTTTCTTGTCCTTTACTAAAGCCAATCTCACACCTCCTAATGAACTACAACTAATCAACGGAAGACCAATTATACCACTACCACTTCTCGCGTCAAGAGATATTTTTAATCCAGATTTGCAATAGAAACTAATTGAGTAGGAAGAATGGAGTATGGGAAATGAAGTGGAGAATGAAGGAAATTTTTATTTTTTATCCCCTATATTCAGCGCTAAATTGTAATCTTCGGTTCTTATCGCATAATTTTGGGATAAATTTTTACTTGAATTATACCCCAAATCAAGTTAATATTTACAACTATTTTAAAAACTTTTAAAAATAAGAGATGGCGCAGGATATGACAAAAGATAAGATAACCACAGTACTACATATCTGCATAGCTATCTTGTTGCTGCTAAACAACCTTGGTTTAGACACATTGCTGGCCTATCAGGGCAGTTTGTCTGCGAATGCTGTAGTCTGTGGTGTGGTATACTCCGGAAACATTGATAAGGCTGGCTTTGATCTTCTCTACCCTTCCAATGTA
>WGAY01000059.1 GCA_015494585.1 Candidatus Omnitrophota bacterium
CTATAAGCTCTTTCTGAGCTGATTTTGCCTCTTCACCCTCTATAGAAAAGAGCTCATTTAATGACTCCAAGACACTATCAAAATAATAAAAATGCAAACCATACTTAAACAAAAACCTCTTTAATATATCAATAGGCATATTTTTAACAAGGGCATTATTCTTTTCAATAGATATATCAATTAGATAATTTGTGCTCTGAATCAAGGTTTCATTTGACGCTTGCCCATCCTTCATAGCAAGCACAAAATTTAACATATCCCTGCAGCCGAATCCATCTACAAGCCACTCTTTCTTTTCCTGTGGCATAGAATCAATCAAGATCAGTTTTAGCAATAACTCAAATGAACCCTCTGTGCCCAAGGCATTATAAAACTTCCGCCTGTATGCCTTATCTGAAAATATCTTCTCAAGCTCGCCCTTTAACAATCCTTTTTCCGCAAACATATCCACAACAGAGTCAAAGCCAATCAGCCCGTCCTCCATCTCAGAGAATAAAGACGATAGCATATCACGGTTAAGAATCGTATCTATTGTATCTTGACTATAAGGATACCTTTCCCCTTCTTCAGGGGAAATTTCTCTTGCAAGAAACGATAAAACAGCATGCCTTTCATCCATAAGGGAAATACTTTCTACTGCAAATAGCCTCTGGTAATTATTAGCACCCAATTTATCCATAATCATTAAAACCGGCGCCTTTTGGATATCTCCATTAAACATATAGAAAAAGGCCTGCCACTTACCCTTTGTAAAGTCTAAGGCCTCAAATATCCATTTTATATCAATATCCTTTAGAAACCGACTGTCCTTGTTCTCTGCCTTTATCTTAAAGAAGTTTCTTGCATAATTTAAAAAGAGATATGGCTCTGAGGTGCCGGCTGCCTTCAGTGCTATCCTCTTAACTTCATCAATGTCAATGCGATAACCTTCATACCCTCCTTCTGAATAAAAATCCAAAAACTCGAATAATGCCTCAACTAAAACAGGAGTATGCTCTTTTGCCTCAAGGACTGCGTCTAAAAGCCAATCCTTTTTTATATAGCCCCGATCTACTAATGAATCAACGCCTTCAGGTTCCACCAAAAATTCAGAAGGGGAACGATTATAGCCTGCCAGCGCCAATAATATATCCATCTGTTTATAATCGTTTATCCCCTCTTCATTCATTCCAACAAGCACTCTCTCTAACCAATCATATCCAAGGGTTTTTGCCAACTTTACAATCCCTGGCTGGGCAAGCATTACTTTTATCACTGCATTAAGGTAAATAACAATGTCTTGTCCTCTTTGCTTGGCTGAAAACAGTACCCGGTAGAGACGTTTCACGCCAAAATTTGTTACAAAATCCATATTGTTATTATAGAGATCCTCAACGGCTTCTATGAACATACAGATCTTCCGCGCATCCATTCCCTCTATAAGTTTCTCCCAGTTTTCGTTTTCCAAAAACTTCTGCATAAGCAAAGATTCGTCCGTCTTGATAGAAACACCATAAATTTTATTTACTAAACGATGAAAATCTTTATAACTATCTTCTTCTACTCTTACCTTTCTCAACCATGGCAGGGTATTTTCTATCATCCAGTCTGAGCCGGGGAGTTCTCTTAATATATCCTCAACAGAAACATTCTTATGTTTAGCATATAGTCCTCTCCCTGCCTTTGAATAATAAGAAAGAACTTCTTCCCCATTTCTCTCAACCATTAATTTTAATGCAATCAAATTTAGCAGTTGATCTGTATTATATTTTTTAAATCTCAACTTCACCCTTGCCTTACCTATCTTCCCCGGAGATCCGCCCTTGCCCTTAGTTGGGGTAAACTTGCTCTCTTCTGAAACGTCTTTGCTTGTCTTACCTATCTCTCCCGGAGATCCCCCCTTGCCCTCGGTTGGGATAAACTTGTCATCACCTGCGGTCTTTTTGTTCCCCCTGACTTTATCTATCAGCCACTTAATAACAGCTCCCGGGATATTAAGTATTGTTGTCCCGCCGAATTGTGGGTCATTATCCCCAGGCAATGGCACTCTCAGAATCACCCCACCGGCAACGCCCTCATCCTCCATATAACTGCGCATATACCTTAATAGATATTCCCTCTTCCAGAAGGCCTCGCTCTTCCCTGTATTGAACCTCTGAGTAAACATACTCTCATAACCCATCTCTCTCACTATCCTTCTCAATGACTTGCCTAATAGAAACGCGTTAAACGCCTGGCGGGCACTGGCAAACTCTGCGCTGTTATTGGCCTCCTTTGTCAATATAGAAGAAAGCCTCCTCTCAAATGCCTTGCTTACATCGTTATTTATCCCCTTTACCTCTACCCTCACCTTTAATCTCGCCTTATCTATTGCAGCCCCGTCTGCTCCCCTTACAAGCCTCACCTCTCCTGGCTCTATCCAACAGCGAAACGCAACATCGCCTTCATCAAACATCTCTTCTGCCATCTCCATTAACTGCGGGTCGCTTGCGATTGCCTCCTTTGCTCTCTCCTTAAGCAGGACATCTCCCTGAAGCATTGCCCTGCCTAATTCAGTATTCCACAGCTCATAAGAGAGTATCTCTCCATCAGATAGATTTGCTGATAGATTTACCCATAACTCCTCTTTTGGCGTATTAAAGCTGTCTAATGCCATCTGGATAAGGCCATTACGCTCCTCTCTGGAAGGACTGCCTGTAAAATAGAACTCCAGCTCCCCTTCATTTGACAAAGATACGCCAACCGGCATAACCGCCTTCCCGGAATTGCCCAAGGCCACCGGCATTGCAAATCCAACCTGATTAAGAATAAAACATACTGACAGAACAATACTTGCGAACTTCTTCATTATACAACCCCCTTAGATTATTTAGCTGATTTTAAATTTATTGAAAAAGTATAAACTAAAACTCCCTCAATGTCAAATGCTTCTTAAAAAAATTTACTATTGCGTATTATTATAGCGAAAAAACCCTAATCTTCTCAACAACAAAATCTATTTCACCAGGGCCAAGATTACAAGATTATATGAAAAAGACCTTAGAAACTCGATTATCCCTAGGGAAATCGCCACTAATTATTACTGTTGTATAAATAGGGGGCTTGGGATCCCCTGTTCATCAACACATACACAGCTGGGATTATTACAAGGGAAACGATAAAGGAAAGGGAAAGCCCGCTAACGGTAGTTACACCAAATGCACGCCACATCTCTGCCCCCTGGGCCCTGAACATAGTCAACGGCAGCAATCCAAAGACAGTGGTCAATGAGGTCATAACTATGGGCCTGAGTCTTGTCCTGGCTGACTGTCTGACCGCATCTACAGGAGAAAGCCCTCTGCGGGACAATTGATTTGCATAGTCGACCAGGACAATGGCATTGTTAACCACCACCCCCATAATCATAATAAGGCCCATAAACGACATAACACTTAACGGTGTGTGCGTCAACAGCAATCCAATTATAACTCCCACAAAGGCAAATGGAACCGAAAAGAAGATTATAAATGGTGACTTGAAGGACTCAAACTGTCCAGCCATCACCATATATACTAGCACAATACCCACTATGAGGAGCTGTTTCATACTGGAAAAGGCCTTCTTTTGCTCCTCTACCTCCCCTCCCAGATGTATACTTATGCCCGGCGGCAGATCCATGGAATCAATCACCTTCAGGATGTCCCGCTTAACCTCTCCCATGGACCTGCCAAAGGTATTGCACCCCACCGAGATCATCCGCTGTCGGTTCTTTCTGTTTATTTCAACTGGTCCAGGCTGGAGTTTTATCTGCGCAATATCCTTGAGCAAAACAGGCCTGCCATTCATAGAGGCTATTGGCATATCCGCAATAAAATTCAGATCGTTTTTCTCCGTCTCATTAAGTCGCAGAAATATGTCAAAATCGTCCCCTGCATCCCTGAATTTCGAGGCAGTCAACCCATAGTAACCTGACCTAAGGATACTGGCCAGAGATCTGCTGTCAAGGCCAAGTCGGGCCATCTTTTCCCTATCAGGGGTTATAACGAGTTCCTCTCTCGGTCTCTTCTGGCTTATACTCACATCCACAGCCCCCCTTATATCCTCCATCTTCTCCTTTAATCTCATAGCAATATCATATATCTTATCTAACTGTGTCCCTAATATCTCAACCTCTATCTGATGGCCGCTACCCATTATCATCTGACGAGTCGGAGTAGTGGCAATAACCGATAGTTTCTCTATTCCTGGAATCTGTGCCAGAGCCTGACGAAGGACCTGTGCTATCTCTTCAGCAGATCGTTTGCGCTTCTCTTTATCGATGAGTTTGATACTCACCTCACCTATGTTAGGCCCCTGATCAAACCCCAGGGCAACACCGATACCGCGCTTAGTCTCGCCTATAAAAGAATAATAGGTCCTGGCCTCTGGGACCAACTTCTCAACCCTATGCATTATCTGTTTTGTAATCCTCTCGGTCTCCTCTAATCTGGTAGATTCGGGAAGAGAATAGCTAATACGGATATCACCGGTATCGACCACAGGAAACAGTTCACTACCAATAAACCTCACCAGTAAGAGGGACAACAGAAATACCACCCCCATAAAGGACAGCAGCCTGATAGGCTTGTTCAATGAATATTCCAAAAGAGGATAATATAGGCCCTTTACAAGACCCATTATCCTATCGCCAATGTGTGACAATGAAGAATCCTTCTTCCTGCCCAACATACGTGCCGCCAGACTGGGTGTCAGTGTCACGGACACGATAAGAGAGGCAAACAGTGTCATAGAGACGATACTGCCCAGCTGATGAAAGATAATCCCTGTAATCCCAGTCACGAAGATAAGGGGAAAGAAGACCGATACCGTGGTTAGCGTAGATGCCAGAATTGCACCAAAGACCTCATTGACACCTTTAATTGCGGCTTCTGGCGCTGCCAAGCCCTCTATTTCCATATGCCGAACTGTATTTTCCAGTACGACAATCGCATTATCAACCACCATACCAATGGCAATGGCCAGGCTCATCATAGAAATCACATTTATGGTAAAACCATTTAAATACAAAAAAATGAATGTAAGGATCAGGCTAAAGGGTATAGAAAGGGCAATGATAAAACTACTGCTCTTTCTTTTTAAGAATAGGAGAACCACCAATATAACCAATAGGGCAGAGACCTTAAGGGTATTGGTCAGATTTCGGATTGCATTTAATATAAACTCTGAATTGTCCATTGCAATACTTATCTTAACATCCGAAGGTAGACGCCCTCTAAGGCTATCTATAAAATCACGAATTCGCCCGCAGACCCTCACCGTATTTGCACCTGTCTGCTTCTGAATCATAAGCACAATGGCCGGCCGGCCATTGGCCCATCCTTTCATAATTGGCTCCTCAAAACTATCCGAGACAGTGGCAATATCCTTCAAGTAGAGTGGCCTATCAGAGCTATAGCCTATAATCAAGCCCTTTATCTCCTCTACATCTTTAAACCTGCCCCGCAGTTTTAGGAAATACTTTCGACGACCCAGCTTAATATCGCCAAGGGGAAGGTCTATATTCTCCTCCTCAAGGCGCCTGGCAACCTCTAATGGAGAAACACCATAGGCAGCCATCTTCTGCCAGTCAAACTCAACCCTTATCTGACGCACAAGCCCCCCGTACATAATAACCGTACCCACACCCTTTATCTGCTTTATGCGGTCGGAGATCTGCTTATCAACCAGGCGGTATAGCTCCTTCCAGGAAGTATCAGCACTTACCGTAAGAAACATCACCGGTGCTGTTGCCGAAGAAAATCTAAATATTATCGGGGACTCGGCATCAGGGGCATCTTCCTTAATATAAGAAACCGCCATATCCAGCTTGTCCCGGATATCGTTCACCTTTTCATCAAGATCAACCCCCCACTCAAAGTGGCAAACAACCAGAGACAGGTTATCCTTGGAAAGAGAAGTAACATAGTCTAGACCTTCTACCGTACTGAGCCAGTCCTCCAGATGCCTAGTAACATCATTTTCAACATCCTCGGCAGAGGCCCCAGGATAGGGTACAAGCACCGATACGGCTGGCGGCTCCATCTCAGGCAAAAAATCCGTAGATAACCTGGGTATAGAGATGAGTCCGAACAGAAAAATCCCCAGGAAGAACATCAAAATCAGAATAGGACGTCTAACCGCCAACTGCGTTATTCCCATCAGATACTTCTCCTAACAGTTAATCCACACAGCTATTCCTGGTCTCTACTTCATCGCCTTCTTTTACCTTCCCCTGTCCACTAATAACAACAAGATCTCCCTTTTTCAGGCCTGACAAAATCTCCTGAAAATCCCCATTCAACCTGCCGAGTTGCAATATTCTCTTCTCAACCCTGCCATTATTCACTACGAAAGCGTAATCCACATTCGTACCTGCCGGTCTGATAATCGCCTCCCTGGGAATCGCAATTCCATTATGCCTGCCTATAATAATCTCGGCCCTTGCAAACATCCCTGGCAAAAGGTCGCTGGCTCCATCTTTTATAAAGATCCTGACCCTTGCATTATGAAAACGGGGATCAATACGCCTTGAGACCACGGCCACCTTCGCTGAAAGCGGACTATTTGCTCCTGGGATATAGACCAGGACCTCATCCCCCTCTTTTACCCGATGGACATCGGCTTCACTGACATAAACCATCAATTCCATATCTCCCTGCGAACCAATATAGGCCACTGGCGTAGATGGCGAGACATACTCTCCCACATCAAGTGGCAGCTCCAACACAACACCATCTATATCCGAGGTTACAAGCAATGGCTGATACTTAAATCCCGTCACATCTCTGTCTAGTTCTGCGATTACATCTCCCTTTTTGACTGCCTGTCCCTCCTCGACTACATATCTTATCAATTTGCCTGGAGCCTTGGGGAGACAGGCCACCTGACTATTGCTTTTCAAGTTCCCAGAAACCTTTATCTTATCCACGAATACCATTTCCCTAACCGGGCACACATCTAATATAACCCTTTTTCGCATCCTATCCGGGCCCTCACTCGACCTACATCCGTATAGGGTCAAACCCATGGCGATCAACAATAATAAAAAATAGAAAGCTCCCGTTCTCTTTCTATTTCTATATGGAAACATACCCATATCTACTCCCCTTGTTTTATGTCCATTCCCATAACCTTCTCTATCCTGAACACTGCAACGTAATAGTCCTGAAGGGCAGAAAGATAATTGACCTCTGCATTAAACCTAACCGCACGGGCATCAAGAACATCTATATACGAGGCAAGGCCATTTTTATACCGGTTAAAGACAATATCGTAGAGCCGCTTGGCCCGATCAAGTCCCTTTTTAGACGCTCTCACTTCCCTAGCGTATGCAAGGTAACTCGTGTAGGCACTTACTAGATCCGACTCAAGTTGTTTGCAATACTCATTATACTCATCCTCCCTGGCCGCGACCTCCAGCTTAGCCTTATGTAGATCCGCAAAACGCCTGCCGCCCTCAAAGATAGGTATGCTAATATTTACCCTGAATATAGAATAATGGTCGTACTCCTGACGCGATGCAGCAAATGGCATCAACTTGTCTGCCTCATCCCTGAACGACAAAAACACCTTTGGCCAAAACCTAAAGGCTGCCTTCTTTTTCTCCATACCAGCCAGCTCCTTATAAAGCCTTTTCTCTTTTAAGTAAGGGGAAGTAAAGTATAAAAGCCGCTTTAGACTATTCAAATCAAGATCATATTCGATGTAATCAAGGGAATCACTTATTACCAGCGTATCCCATTTGCCCACGCCTAGCACAACCTTAAGATTATTCAACAGATTCGTAAGCATAGCCGTTGCCTTTGTCAACTTATAACTGAGCAACTCCACCTCCTCTTCTGCACGAAGTTTATCATATTCCGAGGCCTGTCCCTTCGAAAACCGCTCCATCACCACCTCTAAATATTCTTTTGCCAAATCGAGATTCACCTTAATAGCATCTACATATTTCCTCGTTACCACGGCATTCAATAAAAGCTCCTTGGCGCGGAAGACCAACTTTCGGAAAAGAGAATCGTATGAGGCCTCTTTAGATACGTATGCAAGCCTTGCCTGTTTGTATCCCACAAAATCTCCGGCTGAAAAAAGTAATTGAGAAATCTCAATATAATATCCATCATTATCCGCAAAGGATCTTACAGGGTAATTATGCGATCTCTCATAAAACGCACCAACAGAAATAGAAGGCAGAAAGACCGAGGCAGCCTTATATATATCTGTCCTGGCAGAGGCCAGTCGCCTCTTCATCGCCGATAGAGAAAGATTCTGCTCCTCAACAATCTCAGGAATCTTCTCAAATGACAGTCTTATTTGCCTCGCATAACCATTGATGCAGGTCAAAAAGAACACTAAAAAGACCGAGAAGACAACAGATCTGAACCTCAACAGGAAAGACCTCTCCATAAGGTATCCCACCCCCTCATTGCCCGCTCAAAGAGCGGGAAATTTCTTCCCTGGGAAATCCACAAATGAATAAGACCATTGGCAAAGGCAAGGAACATGTTTATTATCTCTACCGGCTCTATATCCCTCCTAATAGCCCCTTCTCTTTGTGCCTCAGAGACAATATCGATAACAACAGGCAACCTAGCATAGTAACGAGAAAAGTAATCCTTTGATATGTGATGCCTGAGCGAGGCCTCTGCATCCATAATAAGAGAAAGCAAATATGGCCGATCTTCAAAGAACCTTATATACTCACTAAACCCCTTTCTAAGCCGTTGATAAGGCGGAGAATCATCATTTATAACAACATCTATCTTTTTCTGTAGTTCAGTCCACTCCTCCAGTATAAGGGAAAGGAAAAGGTCTTCTTTACTCTTAAAATACAGATACATCGTCCCCTTACCAAGACCAGCCATTGACATTATCTCATCAATCGTAGTATTAGAATATCCCTTTCGCAGAAACAATTCCCTTGCTGCTAGTAATATCATCGTTCTGGTATCCATTTATCCCTCCATACCCATATTAAACAATATGACTGACCAGTCAGTCATATTATATTATAACAAAAACACCTTATAATACAACAAAAAACGACCCTCCCCACCCAAGTGATACTAATTCTTCCTGAAAGAATCAGTCTCATTTAATGAGACTGATTTTTCCTGAAAGATTTAGTCTCATTAGGGAGTTGCAGCCTTTTTTAGGCCGTCTCGTACAGGCACTACATCCTTATAGCCTAGTGCCTTTAATGGAGAGATGTCGTAAATTCGGCGTTTGCGCATAAAACGAACCACTCTGCCAAGACCAGGTATCCATAGCAAGGCCTTTGAAATAGACTCAGGTACCTGCTTTACTGGTTTGCCAGTCCATTCCATCGATAAGATGTTAAATATCTCCCTGGCCATTAATATCTCCTCATCTGCCACAATAAAGGCACGGCCAGGCATATCCTTATTCCATAACGCCATCTCCATAACCGAAACGAGATTATCTATTCCGCAGAGATGCCACAAATTATCCGCCTTGCCGAATAACCAGAAAAGACCTCGCTGCATTAATTTTCTGATTGTAGGTAACATATGCGGTTCTCCCCTGCCGTAGACCATAGCCGGTCTAAGTATAACCACATCAAGACCAGAGGCAATAAATCCCCAGCAAATCTTCTCTGCCTTTAACTTCGACTCCCCATAAGGCATTGAGGCCAGTAGAGGCATATTATCTCTCAATGGTAGAGACCTATTCCCTGATAGCACTGCCACAGAACTCAAATACACCACGCGACTTACTCCTTTTTTCCAACAACTATACAATACCTCGAGGGTAGCCATCTCATTTCCCTTAAACAACATATCCCTATCCTGCCCAACCCAGCCGATGCAGTCTACAACTATGTCTTGTTTCTCTAGGAAATCAGATATATATCTACGGCTCAACACATCGTATTCGTGTATTTGCAGGCCTTCTATTTGATTGAGGAACTCTTTATTTCGAGATGATTTTCTAACAGGACACACTATAATAAGATCTTGAGAAGACTTTGATAAATACGAGACGAAATTACGGCCAATAAAGCCTGTTGCACCAAATACAACTACTCGATTCATGCTAGAGCCTTTTGTGTTACACAAACAATATTATTGTCTACTATCTGGTGATGCCTTATTCCCCTCACTATTTCCACTAGGTGCGATGCCAAGATAATTCATAGTATCTATAGCTATCTTCCTAAATGTAGGCGCAGCTACGACACCGCCAAAATGCAGGGGTTTTTTGGTCTGGGCAGAGACAACGATAACGACTTCAGGACAATCAGCTGGCACAAATCCTACAAATGAGCTGGTAAAATATATATTGGAATATCTACCATCAATAATCCGCTGGGCCGTTCCTGTCTTACCCGCTACCGCATATCCATCTATTTTAGCGCGTTTTCCTGTACCATTCTCTACAACTCCTTTTAATATCTCTCTCATTCGCTCCGCCGTACGAGAGGAAATTACCTTGTAGCGCTTTGTCTTATGCAGGGTCTTAAGTATTACTCCATGACTATCCAACAATACATCTCCTACATAAGGCCTTACCCAATAGCCGCCATTGGCAATAACAGAGACAGCACAGGCAAGTTGGATCGCCGTAACACCTATTTCCTGACCTATTGGTATAGCAGATATACTTATCTTTGACCACTCCTCCACGGGCTTCAGGCTGCCGGCTATTTCCCCTGGAAGATCTATACCGGTTTTTTGAGAAAATCCAAATTTTATTATACCCTTATACAAGGCCTCCTGCCCCAGCATCTGGGCCACTTTTACTGTACCTATATTACTGGACTTTTCTATTACTTGTCTGAATGTCAGTTCCCCATAAGGATGGTAATCGTGCAGGACGTGAGAAACGACCTTATATGCTCCATTTTCACAGAATATCTTTGTATCTTCATTTACCACATTATTCTCCAGGGCAATCGAGGCAGTAATTATCTTGAAAACAGAGCCGGGCTCATACATATCCATAACCGCACGATTCCTCATAGCATCTGTACTGGCAGAACTATAATGATTAAGATCAAAGCTGGGCCTACTGGCCATCGCCAGTATCTCTCCGGTATAAGGATTCATCACAATGGCCCAGGCCGATGTAGGATGAAACTTCTCAACCATCCAATCAAGTGCATCTTCCGTAATATTCTGTATAACCTCGTCAATGGTAATCCGCAAGGTAGCACCATCTCTGGGCAACAGATAACTTTCATCGTCAAGCGGTATCTGAATCTTTCGTCCATCCCTGACAAGCCACATCTTACCATCCTGACCGCGCAAAAAACGGTCGTAATACAGCTCCAGACCCGCCAGACCATTCCTGTCAATATCCACAAAACCTATAACCTGACTTGCCAGACTCCCGTCAGGATAAAACCTGCTGTATTCCCTTATCCATCCTAGCCCTTTAATACCAAGCTTATCCACTGCATCCTTTTTATCAAGGCTAAGTTTGCGTTTTATCCAAATAAAGGCACGGTCCTTTTTCAGGAGAGACAATATCTTATCCTCGGATAAGTCGATTAACTTCGCCAGCTCCTGTGAAATTCTAGCCTTATCTTCCTCAGGAATCTTCTTTGGTTCTGCATAGAGAGAAAAAGAAGCAGTATCAAATGCAAGTACGCGGTTATTTCTGTCTACAATAAGTCCGCGTTTAGCAGGGATAATTATCGAAACATTATGCTGTTTTCTTGCCTGGGTAATAAAAAAATCATGTCGCAGGACCTGTATATAGAAAAGTTTTACGACGATAACTCCTAGAAACAGGAACAAGAAAAACCATACAAGATATATACGTTTATTCATTATTCTATGACATCAGCCGCTGCCTGTGGCATTCCGAATAAGACTGACCAGATCCCAGGTTTTCTTCCCCCCCTCTTCTTAGAATGATCTAATCTTACCACCTTGCGAGGAGAAGCATATCCCAAGCAAATGCGCCTTTCTAAGAGTCCCTGTTCTACCCTATCAGGAGAACTCATCGATAGAAGTCGCGCCATATAGAATTCCTTACGGCAAAGGAGTTTTTCCTTTAATAAATATGCCCTGCGTATCTCATAAGAGACCTCTATTATTTTTACCTGCAAGCCAACATAACAAAGTGCAAGTATAGAGACAGTAATAACCCACAAAATAAATCTCTTCATATCACCCCTCTCTTAACACCCACATATTTATTGGGCCACTCCTTTAATAATCTTTATCTAATTTTCACCACCGCCCTCAATTTAGCGCTTCGGGCACGCGGATTTAGTTCAACTTCCCTTGGAGTCGGCCTAATAGGCTTTTTAGTCAGTAATATATAATCACCTGCGGCAACCCAGGAACGAAAGGTCTGCTTAACAATCCTGTCTTCCAGAGAATGAAAGGATATAACAGCTACACGCGTCCCCTTAGGCAAGAAATCAAATAACTGATTAAGCGTCTCTTCTAACTCATTCAATTCGTGATTAACCACTATCCTTATGGCCTGAAAGACACGTGTAGCAGGATGCAACCTGGAGGCAGCCCTGCTACTGTATGGCACTGAAGCCATTACAATATCGACTAGATCCGTGGTGGTCTCTATGGGTCTGAGCTTTCTTTGCTCCACTATGCGCCTGGCAATCCTACGGGCAAATCTCTCCTCTCCATACCTGAGAAAGACCATAGCCAGCTCATCCTCGGGCAGGGAATTTATCAAATCAGCGGCCGTAAAGGTCCCTTCTGGATCCATCCTCATATCCAGATAAGAATCAAATCTAAAGCTAAACCCACGCAATGGATCATCCAGCTGCATAGAAGATAGACCCAGGTCAAACAAGACCATATCAATCCTATCTGCACCCGCATCCTCCAGAAATTTTTTAAAGTGAGAGTAGGGCCCTTGAAATAAACGATACCTAGCCCCTTCTACCCCCCCCAGGGCAACATCAGCCAATTCAAGGGCCCTTGAATCATAGTCAATACCGATAAGCATTCCCTCAGGTGCTATCCGTTCCAAGATTGCCCTGGAATGTCCCCCTGCACCGACTGTACAATCCAGGGCAACTTCACCTCTTTTGGGCGAAAGAAGTTCTAAAACCTCTCCCAATAAAACCGGTATATGTGCCTTATCTCCCACCACAGTCATCTCTCTAACTATATACATTTAAAACTAACATCAATCGTCCTTTATAAGCCGTTCAGCGATGTCCTCAAAGTCTTCTATAGCAGAAGCATAGAACTCCTGCCACTTCTCATAAGCCCATATCTCAATCCTGGAAGAAACACCGATTACGACTATCTCCCTATCAATGTTTGCGAAGTCTTTCAGATAAGCTGGAATGAGTATGCGGCCCTGCTTACTTATAGTAATCTCTACCGCACCTGAGAAGTAGACACGATTAAATCTGCGTGCCTCTTTACTGGTCAAGGGCAGTGAGCGAAAGGCCTCCTCCTGCCTGCGCCATTCTTTATCAGGGAAAAGGAACAGACACCTATCCAGTCCCCTGGTCAGATAGAATGTGTTTATCCCGTGCAGTAATGCAGTCTCTCTAAACCTGGCAGGCAGGATAAATCGACTCTTCTCGTCCAATGTATGGACATATTCGCCATAAAACATTCCACTTTACTCCACTTTATTCCACAATGTTGAGTATAATACCACAATAAGCCCCCTGTCAATATAAAAATTGGATTACACATAATACTAGCCTAGAGTTGTCAGCGGTTATCAGCCCTGCCAATCAATGGCCATTTCCCATACTAAAAGAGTCGCCAACGTAACTTCGAGCCGAATTTGGAGCTATCGTATTGCAATTTAGAAGGGACTTATTCCTGGTGTGTAAATATATCCACCTCAGAGAAGATCTCTTTTAGAATATTCAGTATTTCAAGGGTTGAGTGGCAGGTATTACCTGAAGAGGAAATCTCTTCCTCAACCCCACTCAGTAGCGGCCTAATACGCTGAAGCCTATCCATAACCATCGAGAACAGCTTCTTATTTACTGTATATTCAGCCGCAGACTTTAATACTGCCTTAAATTCCTCAGGTGGATTCCACGGCTTCGTGATGTATTTATAGACATCTCCCTGATTTATAGCTGCTAATACGTTTGGGGCTTGGGCATAACCAGACAAAATTATTCTTGTCACATCAGGATACCTTTCTTTTATCTGCTTTATTAAAGTTAACCCATCCATTTCAGGCATACGCATATCAGAGACAACAATATCTATTTTCTCGCTTTTCAATATCTCTAATGCCTCTCTTCCACTGGAGGCAAAAAATAATATATACGGTTCATTTCTCATTAATCTGGCAATTGCCTTTAAAATGTGATCTTCGTCATCTACAAATAGTATAGATACTTTATATTTCTTCGTCATCATCTACAATAGCCCCCATAGAATCTATCTTTAATTTGGTTATCCCTGGATAACGCTTTTCAATCTCCATTAGCATAAGTTCCCTCTTCTTCAATTCCCTTGAAAGGGCCTTATTTTCCAGAAATACTTTTCTCCATCTCAATGCATTTTCAACACAAGAAAGCACATATTCATTCTTCCATGGCTTTATTATAAAACGATACAGATCCAGCTTATTAACAACATCCAAAAGCAACTGCAAATCTGCATAGGCTGTAAGCATAACCTTTATCACATCGTCCTGTTTAAGTAACACCTGCTCTAAGAACTCAATCCCTGTCATCACTGGCATCTTGTAATCCGATATTACCAGATCCACAGGCGTATTATCAAGGAATTCAAGGCAGTCAACAGGATTTGTAAAGGAATATATACGTGCATCTTTTACCCTTGAAAGCAATCTCCCTAATGCTTTCAAAATAGACTCTTCATCATCTACTACAACCAATTTGTACATATCAATGCTCCTTAATTCTATAAGGAATTATATTCATCAATAAGGGATTCGAATTCCTCTCGTTCTATAGGCAATAGTTGATAGAAATCTTCCGAAATCTCTCTATCCATAACAGCTATCCCTTTATATATCTCATATTCGATAAAATTAAGCAAAAGTATATGCAGAGGCATCTGCTCATCTAAGGACTCTAAAGAACCATGATGCACCGCACATTCAACCATAGCATAGGGAAAATTCCACCAATCCAGCAGATAACCACTAATTGCATCATGATCCGTGCCCAATAGCGCTCTCTCTTTTCCCAAAGATAAACAAATCTTCCCATTTACCTGTGATTTGAGTTGCGTTACCTTTTCAGGGTAAAAACTATATAGATAGAATAGACCTATATTGCATAAAAGTGCGGCAGAGTGGATTTCATCAGGTACACTTTTCCCTGCAATTTTCTTATACAAAAAATGAAACATCCTATTCATCTCATGAGTATTTTTCCAAAGAATTTCAAAGTCCTCCATACATTCCTGAGTAAATTCCATTGCATTCAATATACCCAAAGACATAACTATATCCCTTATAACATGTCTGCCAAGATAGACAATAGCATCTCTTACATTGGAAGTTAGTACCCTTCGCCCATAAAAGGCAGAATTAGCAATTTGCAGGATATTGGCAGTCAAAACCGGATCCTGGCTTATAAGAGAAACTATTTCATCCGTGGAAGCCTCTGCTTCTATTTTCTCGACGATAGCATTATAACTATCAGCTATCACTGGCAGTTTCTCCCCTGGAAGGATTAACTGCACCAAATGGGCTGCCTGTAATTTTTCCTTTGTAAACAAAATTCGCTGTATATAGGCTATCAATTCAGCATTATCCCATGGTTTGCTTATATAGGCCTTTGCGACACCCTTTAGCAACGACTTATAGACTATATCTTTATCTGTATAACCACTCAATATAATCGACGGGATGTCAGGATATTTTTCTCTTACAATAGATAGAAATTCATAGCCATCCATCTCAGGCATGCGCATATCAGAGACAATCAAATCGATAGGGGTGTGTTCCAATAATGCCAAGGCTTCTTTTCCGCTAAGCGCAAAAAATTTATTATATGGTGTAGCGCGCAGGCTGCGCTTCAGGGCATTTATTACATGCTGTTCGTCATCAACAAAAAGTATGTTATGCTGCTTCATTGTTTTCTTTTATAATATCCTGTTTTATTGGCAATTTAATAGTAAACCGTGTCCATTCTCCTGGTTCGGACTCTACACTAATAGAACCCTTGTGCTTGTTAACCACGATGTCATAGGATATATTAAGGCCCAATCCTGTACCCTTTCCCACCTCCTTTGTCGTAAAAAACGGATCGAATATCTTATCCCTAATATCCTTCGGAATACCAACCCCATTATCTTCAATCTCGTAATACACATAGTTATCGTCAGCAAACGTCTTTATCTTTATCCTCCCCTTCTTGTCCTTCCACTTCTCACGAACTGCATGGGCGGCATTGACTATTGTGTTCATTATTACTTCATTTATCTGCGAAGAATTGCAGTAAACCTTAGGGATGTCTCCCAATTCCAATTCGATATCAGCGCAATATTTATACTCATTTCTGGTTATAACCAGTGTCTTCTTTATAGCTTCATTTATGTCATGCTCATCGAAGTCGCCGATCTTATCAACACGGGAGAATTCCCTTAAACCCTGAATTATCTCTGTCAATCTATTAAGCCCGTCCATTGTTTCACTTATCAAGGAATCCATATCCTCAAGGATAAAATCCACATCTTCCTTTTCTTCTATTTCTTTTATTTCTCTCACAAGGGATTTCATTTTCTCATCAGAGAAACTAACATCGACACTGGAACAGACTTCTCTATATCTCCTCAGCAAATCCTTTATCACATTTGCGTAGTCTCTAAAACTTTCTATATTGCTGGCAACAAAACCGACTGGGTTATTCATTTCATGTGCTATTCCAGCTGCTAATTGACCTATTGATGCTAGCTTCTCTTTTTGGATTAACTCACTCTGCATACTCTTTAATTCAGACAATTTTTTTTCTAATTCTCTATTCGTCTCTGCCAGCATCGATTCCATTTTTACACGTTCAGTAATATCACGAAAAACATCTACTATAGCAGTAATATCGCCTTGCTCATCCTTAAGCGGAGTAGTTACGTGATGAAACCAAATCTCTTTTTCGTCTATTATTCTTTTCACATCTCTTTCGACTTTCTCTTCCCCATTTAATATTCTTCTAATAGAACATCTCTCAGTATGGCAGCCCTGTGAAGGAAGCACAGAATAACATTTTTTCCCCACTTGTTGATCTAATGGAATATTCATCAAGCCAGCTAATCTACTATTAGCCGCGATTATCTTAAAACCTTCATCTGTATCTATCCTAGCATCTATTATCCTTATACCATCTCCCGTGGCATTAAAAATCTGCCTATAGTATAGAGCATCCCTACGTAATCTCTGGAAAACAATACTAAACGCTACTACAAATAATACTAACAAAAACACAAACAAAGCCATAAGTAAATAATGTCCTCTACTATTAAATTGGGTCGGGTGAATGAAAGATAAATAATAAGAAAAGCTCAATAATAAGAACGAGGCTGCAAAACTTATGATTATAATGTAAGACTTTTTAGCTATGAGACGTATTAATGTCCTATATTTCATTTTAATATTTGAACCTCTATTTTTATGGTAACGTCATAATTGTAATTATGTCAATTCCAAATAATGATGAAACCCCAATCCTGCTATTATTGCTGCGTTGTCAAGGCAGAGATGGATATCTGAAAAATGAATATGTATATTCTTAGCCATTTCTCTAAAAAGACCTCGTAGGTACTTATTGGCTGAGACCCCCCCACCCACAACTACCTCAGATATCTTGTACTTCCTGGCCGCATCAAGGGTCTTTCTTACAAGGGTCTCCATTACAACGTGCTGATAACTAGCACATATGTCTTCTACTTTGGCCTCAGGATTTTTTTGTAAAAAGTACAATAGAGAGGTCTTCAGCCCGCTAAAGCTAAAATCAAGATCATCTCCATAATAACAGGGAAACCGATATTTAATCTCACCTTTAGAGGCCAATTTCTCTATAATAGGGCCTCCAGGATAGCCTAATCCCAGCATCTTGGCCGCCTTATCTAAGGCCTCGCCAGCCGCATCATCTCGCGCCAATCCCAGACAGATAATATCCTCTTTTCTCCAGGACTTAACCAAAAATAACTGGGTATGCCCTCCTGAGACTACTAGACCAATAAAAGGAAAGGAGGGTGGATTTGGATTGTCTATAAAAGGTGCATAGAGATGGGCAATAAGGTGATTGACTCCGACGAAAGGTTTGTTTATAGCTATCGCGAGGCCTTGAGCAAATGAGATGCCAACCAATAGAGAAGGCAACAACCCAGGTTCTGTAGTAACCGCTATTCTGTCTACCTCAAATACATCAATACCGGCCCGGGTGAGGGCCTTCTCACAAACCGGCAGGATAGATTCGAGGTGCCAGCGCGAGGCTATTTCAGGAATCACACCACCATAGCTGGCATGAATCTCTGCGCTGGACGAAGTCGATAGTCCCTTTAGCCTTACACCATCTTCGACAACTGCAACAGAGGTCTCATCACAAGAGGTCTCAATCCCTAGGACATACATATCAACCTAGCCACCAGTCCTCATTGTCAAAGTCATCATAGTAAAAATCCGTGCCCATATCCTCTGAAAAGTACATATTTATATTCATAATAAGGGGGAACAATTGCTGCAGGTCTGGGCTCTTTTTTTTCTTAAAAAGGCTTCCCCAAAAGGACCGCAGGCGCCTGCCTTTATTAGCCTCCATTAACTCATTTACAATGGAATACAACCTGGCCACCAATTCATCTGGCTCAATGCTTTTAGATAAGTCTACAAACAGACGCCTATCAGCACACCTCTTGCAAATAAAAAGGAAAGTATTGCAGTGCATACATTCAGCCACGTATAATTCGGAATTATCCCTTAACTTCTCTCCACACAAACCACACTTTAGGTCTTTTCTACAATCATTACATAGGTGGATACCAACACCAGATGGGGTCTTTATCACCTTGGGGATATCCGTGAGATAAACAGAACCGCAACTCACACAAGACTGGGGCATCCCTCCAGGAATAGCTATCCATTCCAGTTTCCTGCCAATCAACTTCTTATGTGGACACCTCTTTGTTCCTTTCTCTTTCCTCTTATGAAAGAACTTAAACATAAAAACACACCTCCGATTAAAGGTATAACTAAAAGAGCAACTGACTATTGAGGTAAATCCATTGCTTCCTTTACTCTATTAATCGCACAAAAATCCCCACACATACTACACGCCTTCTCATCGACAAGCGGCAAACGTTTACGCAGTTGCGCGGCCGTAGGCGGATGTATCGCCAATTCAATCTGCCTATCCCAATTCTGATTATAACGCGCACGCGACATCTCCCTATTCCATTTTAACGCCTTTTGGTTGCCCTTTGCAACATCAGAAACATGGGCAGCAATCTTTGTCCCCACCACACCATTAAAGACATCTTCCTTAGTTGGATGGGAAATATGTTCGGCAGGCGTAACATAACACAACATAGCAGCACCATGCCATCCCGCTATAGCCCCTCCAATGGCACCCGCAATATGATCAAAGCCAACGGCTATGTCCAGAGGAAGCGGTCCCAGGACATAAAACGGGGCATCGCCGCACAATCTTTGTTGAAGCCGCATATTGGTCTCGATAAGGTCAAGGGGAACATGACCTGGTCCTTCTATCATCACCTGAACTCCACGCTCTCTGGCACGCTGGGCAAGCTCCCCCAATACTATCAACTCCTCTATCTGGGCCTTATCCGTATTGTCGTCAAGGGCCCCTGGTCTGAGTCCATCTCCAAGAGAAATCGTAACATCGTAAGCATGCATTATATCCAGTATCTTATCAAAATGGGTGTACAGCAGATTTTCCTGTTTATTCCTCTTAATCCACTCCGTAAGGATAGAGCCGCCCCTGCTTACGACCTTCATCAGGCGTCCACCAATATACCTTTCCACTGCCCGCCTGGTCAACCCAGCGTGGATAGTAAAGAAATCAACTCCGGCCTTTGCTTGTTCTTCCAGCACCTTAAGGACATCGTCTATCGTCATCTCCCATACCGGTCTGCCCTCTTTAGTAAGGTTATAGGCCACTTCATAGATCGGAACCGTACCAAAAGGCACGTCAGAGACCTCCAGAAGGGTATTTCTTATTTTCTTGAGATCTCCAGCAATGCTGAGGTCCATTACACAGTCTGCACCGGCCTCTACGGCTGTTTTTATCTTCTCTTTCTCGTACTCCAGGGAACAACTATCTGGAGATGTGCCGACATTGGCATTTACCTTTACGCTAAATTTCCTGCCAATAATGCAGGGTCTTCTAATCTCTCTGTTTATATTATTGGGTATGCATGCCCGCCCAGAGGCTAGTTCCTCTATAATTAAATCCAAGGAAATCTGCTCATAATCAGCACAGTATCTCATCTGTGGCGTAACCTTGTTGTCCCTGGCAAACTCTAATTGCGTCATCTCAAAAATCCCCTTTCACTTTTTATTTCTACAGCAAAAAGTTAACTAAAGAGTATACCACAGGCAGGCTATTTACTGTAGTTTATATAAACTGGCATACAGGCTATTTTTCTCCATCAATTCCGTATGCCTACCCTCCTCAACCAACCTGCCATGATGGAGGACAAATATAGTATCCGCATCTTTCACTGTACTAAGCCTGTGGGCAATTACTATAACCGTCCTATTCTTAACTACATTTTGAAGGGCAATCTGCACTTCTTTCTCTGCCTGGAGGTCCAGGTGTGAGGTTGCTTCATCTAAAATCAATATCTCAGGGTCCTTTACAATCGCCCTGGCAATGGCCAACCTCTGTCTCTGCCCCCCAGAAAGGCGGCTGCCCAGATCTCCTATATTGGTCCGATAACCTTCAGGGAATGAGACGATAAAATCATGGGCATTGGCCAGCTTTGCCGCCCTTACAATATCCTCCTGAGAGACATCCCAGGAACCATAGCGAATGTTCTCCTCAATGCTTGCATTAAACAAAACCGTATCCTGAGTAACTATGCCAATATGCCGACGCAGCTCCCTAACCGCAAAGTCCTTGATGTCTATCCCGTCTATCTTCACAGCCCCTCTTTGGGGATCGTAAAGCCTCAATAATAGGTTTGCTATGGTGCTCTTGCCGCTTCCCGAAGGACCAACTATGGCCACGACAGCACCTTTTTTTACAGCCATATTAATATCCTTTAAGACCCAATCGCACCCATTATAGGAAAACCACACCCCATTAAAGCGTATCTCATTTTCAAAAGAAAACGGACGCACATAATCCTTATCCACGATACTCGGCCGCTGGTTAAGTATCTCATAGATCCTATCTATCGCCGCAAGGGCCCTTTGATAAAAAAGGTGCACATTGCTAAGGCGTTTAAGGGGCCTCAACATAGAAAGCAGAGCAGCCAAAAACAGACCAAAGACACCAAAAGAAAACCTGCCTTCGAGGACTAGCCTGCCCCCCCACCATAATATAGCCACTGCAGCAATTGCCCCTATCAGCTCCAACATAGGAGAAACGATAAGTCTCTTGCCGGCCGCCTTCATAGTAAGGCGGTAATAGTCGTCATTGTTTTTTGAGAAGCGCCTTAGCTCATAATCCTCTGTTGCAAATGCCTTGATAATCTTTATGCCAGAGATGGTCTCAAACAATAGAGAGTTTATATCCGCTATGCGCTCCTGAGTCTTATGTGTAATCTTCTTCAACAACCTGCCTATACGCAGTATTGGAAACAGGACAAGCGGAAATATCACAAACAGCCACAGTGCTAATTTATAATTTATAAAGAATATGATGCCCGCAAAGACAAGGACTTGTGCCCCTTGATAGATAAGTTCGGTTACGCCGTAGGCTACGCTATTTTCTATTATCGCAACATCATTCATAACCTTCGATATAAGTTCGCCAGAACGGTATCTAGAGAAGAAGTCCATAGACAGGCCCTGGAGTTTTTCGTAAATACGCTGTCTCAAGTCGCGAATAATACGCTGACCGATGTCTGTCATTATGTACTTATACAGAAATTCCGTAACGGCTTTCAAAAGAAACACAACCACAATAAAGATACCCGTATATAGGAGCATCGTCTCTCTATCTATCTGGTTGAGCCTGTCAATCAAACCCTGCATAAGAGAAGGCAGCTTATAGGGAAACGCAATCGGCTTCCCCGAGAGGACCCTATCAGCAATAGGCACTATCATAGACAAAGAGGCACCATCGAAGACTGCATTAAAGACCATCAATACACCTGCAAGCAAAAACCACTTCCAATAGACGACAATTAGTCCAAACAAGTGTTTATACGACTCTAATGTAGTGGTTTTCCTATTCATTTATCTCCTTACCAAGTATGCGAAGTATTGTTTTGGCATCTTCCCATACAAGGATCTTATCCCTGGGATTGCGCAGAAGATAGGCCGGATGAAAGGTTGGAACCACCTTTATCCCCTTAAAATCGAAAACCCTGCCGCGGGCCGATTTTATGCCTATCTTTCTTTCTAGCAAAAGCTCGGTAGCAAACTTACCTAGCGTACATATTACCCTCGGTCTTATTATATCTATCTGTTCGAGAAGAAAGTGTCTGCAGGCAAATATCTCAGAAGGCAAGGGATTTCTATTGCCAGGAGGACGGCATTTTAGGACATTGGCTATGTACACATCTGCTCTATCGAATCCCATCTTATCTATCAGGCGGGTAAGAAGCTGACCTGCCCTACCCACAAATGGCCTGCCTTGCCTGTCTTCATCTGCGCCAGGGGCCTCGCCGATAAACATAAGATCTGCATCAGCAGAACCCTCCCCAAAAACAAGCCTATTGCGCGTCTTATAGAGAGAACAAGCCTGACAGGAAAGGGCATCCTGCATTAGAAGATTCAGACGGGCAGATTTATCTCCACCTAGAGTTTTCCCCTGGGCTTCAACGAAGTAGTCCTCTATCCCCCAAAATCCCTCAACCTCTGCCATAAATTTCACAAAATCCATATACACCCTCGATCTTCTTATTAACTGTGAAAAATGAAGGATTATTCTATCGAGCTCAGTTTATAAGATCAAAAAGGCTCTCTCCCTCTATTTATACACAATAAATCGGTTTCGCTAATCGTAAAATGCATATACCAAGCGAATATCCTCTGGATATGTCAACTTAATATTGACTGCTTCGCCCTCACAGACAAACACAGGCCCATCGCAGAATTCCTCCCAAACAGCAGAATCATCGGTAAATAATCTCCCTGTCTCAACTGCCCTGCGATATCCCCTATAGAGAGGATCAAACCTAAATGCCTGGGGTGTCTGGACCTCAACCAGGGCAGTCCTATCAATCGTGGCATCGACAAACCCATCTTCAGAGACGCGTTTAATCGTGCCCCGGACCTTCAATCCAGGGACAACTGCCTGGTATTTATCCAGACAATCCCAAACGCGTTTTATCAATTGCGATGAGACAAGAGGCCTGGCCGCATCGTGAATAAAGACATTCTCTACCTGCATTCTCACCAAGGCCTCAAGACCATTTAACACCGAGAACATCCGTTCCCTACCAGGCGCAGCAAATATTACCTTTGAGGTGTAACCAGCACTTTCAAACTTTTCACTGATAGATTCCCTAATCCTCTCATCGACCACAACACATATCACATCCATCAACATTGTCGAGACAAAGGTATCAAAAGACAATTCCCATACAAATCTATCCCCGACTCTCTCAAATAGCTTATTCTTTCCATAACGAACAGAAGAGCCACCCATTAAAAACACAAGGGCATTCATAAGTTAAGAATTAGATCTTGAATTATTTCTGCGTCTATTTTGTGTCAACTTCGCAAAGATTATCCTGCCAGATTGGGTCTGAATCACATTGTAGACCTCGACCGAAACCGCTCTGCCCAGCAGATGTCTTGCATTCTCAACTACTACCATTATACCCTCAGGCGTATAGCCCACCGCCTGTCCACTGTCCTTGCCTTCGCGTATCAATCTGATATTCGTCAGGACATCACCCGTCTCTACATTGGGCTGGATTGCAAGCACCAGGTCATTTATATTCAGCACCTTCACACCCTTTAAAGATGCAACCCTGCCCAGATTATAATCCATTGTAACAAGAGGAGAATCAAGGAGCCTTGCCAGATGTATCAATTTTGCATCTACCTCAGTCTCAGAGGATATGTCATCTGTATATATATCTACTGCCATTTCTTTCTGCGCCTTATTTAATCTATCGAGTCCAATTCGCCCCTTCTGTCTCTTGTTGTGGTCTTGGGAATCAGCCAGTCGCTGGAGTTCGTCTATAACAAAACTGGGGACGATTAATTTCGCCTTAAGGAAACCGGTCTTGGCAATATCAAAGACTCTGCCATCTATTATGGCACTGGTATCCAACACTACTGGTCTCTCGTCTCGTTCGGTTCGAGAAAACCTTATATATGGCAGGACTAAGGCAAACTCATCCTTTTTCTTTAGCGAAAAAGTAAGGCCAATGTATATAAATATAAAGGTTAAAATAGGTGTGGCAATCTTTACAACCAGCGGATCCGTCTGGATAGAGACTAAGATATCATGGACTATCTTCGCCATTACGAGCCCAAGGATTGAACCAAAGACCACCGAGGAAAGGCCCCTTAAAGAAAGGTTCTTCATAAATATCTCTACTAGGACAAATATGACTCCCAATCCAACCCCTGCATAAAGTCCTAACAGCTCATTACCAAACTGCAGCCCAATCGCCCTACAGAGTACTGCCATAAGCACGACAAAAGATAACCTTATAATCCAGAAAATCATATTCCCTCCCGATAAATTAGTTCATGCCAGATTATGCATTAGAATTCTTTATCTTCCATTGCCCTGTTAATCAAACCTCTCTTTCCTCATCCAAATAAAACTCAAATCTAAAATCTCAAAAGTCAAATCCACAACTTAAAACTTAAATCTTTTTATTTTATCCTTTCTTTCTCTTCTCTTCATCGTCAGCCGAGATACCAATTCTTGTACTCCGATTTTGCCTTCCTTAACTCCGATTTCTCTATATCTCATGTTAAAAACAGTTTTGAGCTTTGAGTTGTGGTTTTTAGTTTTGCGTTTTTAGTTATTTTAATTTATCTCACAATTTCTTTCATTATATTTTAATTCCCTATTGCATAATTTGGATTCATCTCATCCCTTCAATGCAAACCATACCAGAAGTGCCGACACAATCACAATAGCAATATAATAGTCATAAAAATAAAAAAAATCCAGAATCATATCCAGAAAAGAGGCCTTATGCCTTTCTGTTTTCCCAGAAGAGGACTCTAATTCTTCACCTAAGCCTGCACCACTATACCCTGATTCGCTGGAGTATCTTTTCATTGACTTTTCGCTCTATTTCCTTGACCGCCACATTAATGGCATTTTTTATCGCTCGAGCATTGGACCTGCCATGGCCAATAATACAAACCCCATTGAGCCCCAACAACAAGGCTCCTCCATATTCGGAATAATCTATCTTTTTCTTTAGCCGCTTATAGGCCGGCAGAAGAAACAGCATTGCCCCCAATTTTGCCCAAAATGAGCCACCATATATCTCCTTTTTCAGCATAGTTATCACGGCATCTGCCGCCCCCTCTGAAACCTTAAGCACGACATTTCCAACAAATCCATCCATAACCACTATATCCGCAAGGCCTTTAAAGACATCCTTACCCTCGACATTGCCTATAAAATTAAGCCCCGAGGCCTTTAAAAGAGAAGCTGCTTCTTTATAAGAACTTATTCCCTTAGTGTCTTCTTCACCTATATTCAAGAGCCCAATCCTGGGGTTCTGGACATGGTCCCACATAACATTACAGTAGACCGAAGACATTATGGCATATTGGAGCAAGTGAGTGGGCTTGGTATCTATATTTGCACCGACATCTATAATAATAACCGGATCACCACTAATAGTTGGAAATGCCACTGCCAGCCCTGCTCTCTCTATCCCAGGTAACAGTCTTACCTTCAAGGTAGAAGCCGCCACAACTGCCCCTGTATTGCCAGCACTGACAAATGCCTGTATATCCCCATTTTTGAGAAGGTCAGCTCCCACTGAAATAGAAGACTTCTTCTTCCTGCGCACACTTATTGCAGGTGGATCGTGCATCTCTATCACCTCAGGGGCATGATGAATCTTTAGATTAGGCAAAGTCCCGGGAAGAGCCTTTTCTATGGCTGCTTTATCCCCTATTAATACGAGATCTATCTCTGGATTATCTCGTGCAGCTATATAACCGCCAAGGACCGGCTCCTGAGGAGCAAAATCTCCTCCCATGGCATCTAGACCAATAGATATCCTATTGCCCATATCTATCACTTTAATAAGGAGTAACTACCGCCCTTCCACGGTAATATCCGCAATGGGGACAGACCCTATGGGACGGCTTTGGCTGTCCACAATGAGGGCACTTTTGCATCTGAAGGGGCGTTATCTTATCGTGCGTCCGCTTCTTATCCCTACGAGACTTGGAATGTTTCCTCTTAGGATGTGCCATAATATATCACCTCCGATTAATCCTTAGCACAATTGCATTCGCCCTTATTCCTATTTCCTCCACACTCAGGACATATCCCCTGACAGGTATCAGAACATAGCTCCCGAACTGCAATATTCAAGAGGATCTCTTGTCTGACCAATTCATCGACATCTATCTCCTGCAGTTCATCCCTTACCTTATCCTGCCAGTCAAAAGAGAGTTCATAAGGTACTTCTATCTCTTCCAAACAACGACAACAGACAATTTTCTTTTTTGAAAAGAGCCTTATCTTAAGACTGACATAATCGGCAATCCGTTCACCGTAGATATCTACATCCACATCCCGGGCAAGCATCCAGTAATCTCTATCCACATCTAACGAAGACGCGGAAATGGACTCACTAAACTCCGTGCCAGAAGCTGGAATATCCTTGACTTTTATCTTCATTTGTTCTGCTCCAGTTTCCTTTTCATTGCCTTTTCTACAAAGTCAGGGACAAAATCCGAAACCGACCCGCCGGAAGTCAGGACCTCTTTTATTAAACGAGAAGATATATAAAAATAATCCTCCGAAGGCATTAAAAAGAGCGTTTCTATATCAGGGGCAAATCCACGATTGGCAATTGCCATCTGAAATTCATAGTCAAAATCAGAAACCATCCTCAATCCCCTCAGCAAGGCATCTATATTATTCCTGCGGGCATAGTCAACCACCAGCCCTGAAAATGAGACAACTTCAACCCCTTTCATATCCGTTAAGGCCTGCTTGACCATATCCAGTCGTTCCTCAAGCGAAAACCATGGCGTCTTACCTATATTAACCGCCACAGCTACAACCACTTTATCAAAGAGCCTAACTGCGCGTCTGATAAGGTCGATGTGGCCGTAAGTTATTGGATCAAAGCTGCCCGGATACAGTACCTTCATCTTCCTTCCCTACAAATAAGAACTCACTTACACAGGTATCTCCATAATACCTGCGTTTTTGTAATTCAAAACAAAAAGTCTCGTGCAAACGAGACCTCTTATAGTGCTCAAGGAATACCCTCGCGCGCCTAGCCAATATATCATAATCGCACAAGGCCTTCAAGGCCATTTTCTCCCACCGCCCATAGTAAGGAGGGTCGATAAATACATAATCGACACTAACTTCATACCTGGATAGATATTTTAAAGAACGCCTAATCCCCCACGGAATAATCACTGCACCTGTCTTTGGCAGGTATCCCTTTGGTGCTATGACAAATGGAATACCAACTAATTTCAGATTCTTCTCTATTAATTTTAAGACCTCATCGTCTTTTTCAATAAAGATGACCCTATCTGCGCCCCTTGAAAATGCCTCTATTCCAACTGCACCGCTACCTGCAAACATATCAAGGAAACTGCCCCCCGGCAGGCTCTCTCCAAGGACCGTAAATAGGGCCTTTCTTACCTTTGTGCTGGTAGGGCGAATCTTTGGAATAAATCTAATCCGTTTCCTGGCATACCTACCTGCAACAATCGTTACCTGCATCATTTCCTGTCCTGGCGTTCTAACTCGCGCAGTATGGACCTGGCAAACTCCTCTGCTGCAAACGGACCTGCTCCGGTAATCAGCCTGCCGTCCTGGGCAACCGCCTCGCCAGTATACAGGGCCCCGGCCTTTTCAAGTGTCTTGCCTTCTGATTTCCACACAGTCGCCTTCTTTCCATTAAGTAGACCCGCTTTTGCCAAGGTAACAGGCGCAAGACATATAGCCGAGACAACCTTGCCCATATCGTAAAACCTATTCAACAAATCCTGCACATAGGTGTCATTAAAGTATTCTCTTGCACCTACACCACCTACCATAACCACTGCAATGTATTCCTCTGGATTTACCTCATTTATCGTAATATCGGGCATAACGACCGCACCTAACATCCCATGGCATTCCCTTCTCTCTCGGGAGGCAACTACCACATTGTATCCTGCCTCCTCAAATATACGCTTTGGCACCAAAAGCTCCTCATCTCTGAAATTCTCTGGTGCAATTATCATTAATATCTTGCCCCTGGAGGCCAGACCATCTCTTGCCCCTAAAAAGACCAACAAACCAAGCCCTATACACAAATATCTCAACATAATCCACCTCCCCATTCAGAGACGCCTACTCTTTTTTCCGCCCAAACCTATCGATATGCAAGACCTCATCTAATCGACGCTTTGGTTTTTCTGTGTCAAAGGCCGACGCATCTTCTGGATATCCCAGGGCAACAATACTTACCAGCTTCATCGAAAGTCCTGGAGGCACAGAGCAGAATTCCAGGACCTTCTGACAATAATCTTTCTTATCCCCTGCAATCCAGCAGGAACCAATGCCCAGCGCAGTGGCAGCGAGCAACATATTTTCCGTAGCAGCGCTACCATCCTCCAGATAATACTTAGTATCTCTGCAGAGGACAACAATCGCTGCAGCCGCACCTTTTACAAGTGCCCCATTAGGGCTGACTATCGCTCCTAATTCGAGCAACCTGTCCCTATTAGTGATGACAATAAACTCCCACGGCTGCTCATTTCTGGCAGTGGCCGCCAACCTGCCGGCATCCACTATCTTCTCAATATCATCCATAAACAGCGACCTATCGGAATATTGCCTTATACTCCTGCGCATCTTAATGCATTCAAAAAATTCCATAACCACCTCCTCCTCTATCTAGGGATAAGGAAACAAACAAGGCTTGCCAGTCCTATACAATAGAGTCCAAACAGATACAATCTATTCGCTACAACTACTCGCTTAAGCAAAGACAAAGCAACCATCCCAAACAGAAAAGAGAAGGACATAGCTGGAACCATATACACCATATCTTTAAGGCTAACCCCTATGGATTCATGGACAAAGGCAAGAAATATAATAGGAATGCCCGTCAAAAAGGATATCTTAAAGGCCTCACGAGGTTCAAACCCCAGCAAAAGCAGAGTCAATATAGTGCTTCCAGAACGTGATATCCCAGGCAAAACCGCAAGCCCCTGTATGATACCAAGCAGCACTGCATGACGTATGGAAAACACAGACCTACCGGATGGACTCCCCAGGAATCTACTGGACAGCAGAGCCAGTCCCATCGCAAATAGTATCCCTGCCGTTGTTCTAGGTTGACCTGAAA
>WGAY01000060.1 GCA_015494585.1 Candidatus Omnitrophota bacterium
CAATTAACTCCATCAATACTGCTTCAGGGAAAGAAAATACCGGATTGTTTAATTTCACGGCCTCACTGTAACGAATAGCAGCTCTTTTATATATACCATTCTTAAAATCTCTTAATGCCTTATCCAAAATTGATTGAATCTTATCTGCCCAGGCACCAGGAGTATCTTTTTTCTCCCAGCCCCCCTCTTCTTCTATTTCTTTTTCCTCTCTTCTATCGCCATTATCACAGCCACCCAACATAATCCCTGCCATTGCCCCTACCCCTAACTTAATAAATTTCCTCCTGCTAATTCTCCTATTTATTATTGATGCTCCGGCCAGCATTCTTGAATTAGCTAAAAACTCACTTCTCATTTCAAAGAACTCCTCAGTAGATATATCCTTACCAAACTTTACATACTCAGACACAAGATCCTTATCCTTCATTGCATCATATATTGAATAATTTGGACTTAATGCATCTCTACTGCGGGAGAAATCAACGTAATAACTCGTAGCTTTTCCATCTATCCCAATACCCTCCACTAATACGAAATACACTCCTTTATTAGGAATCCTCTTCAAGATGGCCTTTGCACCTACCCTTTTCAAAGCCAATACAAGGCCTATTGACTTATATTTCGGATCAGATAATAGGACAATAGCGACATTTTCTATGGATGGTAGAGTAAATTGCACTGCTAACTTTAGCTCATCTTTGGTTGGGAGGCCATGAGTAAAATAATATGGAGCAATAGCGCTATTACTTACTTGTGAATTTTCCTGTAGATATCTTATTAAATCAACGGCTTCTTTTGCCGCATCAAGTGCATCCCTGACATTTCTTGCCGATTTGATTAGCTCTTCAATGCTAAGAGGGCATCTTGCTATCCAGTTTCCATATTGCGTCCCAGGAGCGTTTATCATTCCTTCTTTCCCAGACATTAGGATGTCTGACCATAGTAATACACATATCTCTGCCGGCGATTGATAAACCTTCAATAATATTTCCTTCTGTATCTCTCTTGTAAGAACGGGATAATCATCGGCCTTCTTTACTCCCTTCCCAAAGAGATAATCCAAAAGGACTTGACGGGTATCTATTTTCTCTGGCCCCCATTCTCTGTCCAGATTCTCATACCACATCTTCAGGGTTATAGAATCATGCAAGCTAAATGTAATAAATGCGTTAGGTATGTGTTTATCAAACCAATAGGGATTATTTTCCTTATTCCATGGCTCAAATCCATAAACCATAGGAATATAGTTCATCATTTTTATCTTTGCCAGTGACTCATGGATATAATCCGGAACAACACCCAGTGCTTCTGCTATAATTTTTACATCGTATTCCTTGGCATCACGTTGTAAGAGCCTCAAGAAATCCTCGCCTGGCCCGGGAATAAAGAAACATGCCCGCAAACTGTCTGTGGGACGAGGGGCAAAATCTTCATTTTCCGGGAATAGATAATTCAGCATGGCATTCCCTGGTTTTTCTTTAAACAGGAAGGCATTATCTTTACTTAGGTCCGATATGCGAATAAAAAGCCATCCCCAGGCCCCCTTGTGGACACCTTTTTCGACTACTGACTGTTCAAACCATCCGCGAGCTCCTGTCATATCCTTGCCCGATGTGTTTTCTCTTGCCACCAATACCATATTATCTTCGCGTATATTCCCATCGGCACCTACCAGCAATTTTTTGAGGTATGGGTCCTGGGTTAATTTTGAAAGGTATAACTCCTCAACCTCACGGGCAATTTTCTCTCTTTCTTCAGGGTTCTCCTTCCCTCTCTTAATTAGACCTTCTACTTCATCCCATATCCCCAGTTTCTCCCACGTTTTTTCATTGTTAACATCTTCTTCGTATAGATAGTTTCTATAAAAACCTAAGACATGATCCAACCTTATAACATCAAAGAAACGCGTATTATATGCAAATCTATTTCTCCAGAACTCTATTGTCTTAGGGTTATTCCAATCATAAAGGTAGAACTGCCAGTACTGTCCATTGGAACTAAAAGCATCTGGAGGCACTCCCATCGTATACTTCCGGATAAACTCTGGAGGCTGTAGGTTAAATATTTCAGGGTTTATCCATAAATCCGCCCCATCTATGGCAAACGGTATGTCTCCAATGAGCTTTATCCCATTTTTGCGAGCGTATTCTCTTAATAATTGCCACTGATAATAAAATACCCATTGAACAAAGGAAAAGAATAGAATCTGCTCTTTATATTTTTCTTTTAAACTTTCTATGGTCTCTCTGTCTCTAATTCTTATCTTCTCAGGCCATTTTCGCCAATCCCATCCATTTTCTATGGACATATGATCTATGTCATCTGTAAAGAATAAACCATCTTCAGGGAAATACACATCTCTTAACACAAAATACAATGCGTGGTCACTCAACCAGTCTTTTTCTCTCCTCATATACGATTTAAAAGAATTATCCAGTTTCGTGCCTTTTCCATAGTGTAATTCTTTAAATTCGCCCCACGCCAATTTTAATAGAGGAAGCATTATCTTTCTTACCCTGCCGTAATCCACGGTTTTCTTTTTTCTCAATTCTGCAATTTCCGCCTCTTTTTCTTTCAACTCCTCTAAAACGCCAGAATAAGATCTACGCCAAGATCTCACGCCTGAATATATATCATCTAATAGCATATCAATTGAGATGTAGAGATAATTCATAGCCCTGCTACTTGCCAGAGAATAAGGAGAATTAAAGGCTGAAGAAATATTCAATGGCAAAACTTGAATGAAGTCTTGGAAAAGTAATTTAGCCAGCTTTACTGCCTTGAACATCGTGGAAATATTGCCTACGCCAAAATCATCTTTACCTCGCAAGTAGAATAATGGCCACATGGTCCCATCTAATCTTTTGCCTTTTCTTTTAAATTTGAATGCGTTTAAAATTGTGCCATATATTTTATTTAAAGACCAATCTTCTCTACTGCATATGGAAGAAGAGACTGCAGATACAGTCTTTCTATCCACACCAGGGCCTATACGCTTTCTAATATTAGCTCTTGCTGCAAAAACAATCCCTTTATTACTTCCTATATCATATTTTAAAGGAAGGAATATATTTAAAATGGCTGGAAACGTTGTTATATATGGCAAACGGCCATTGGCCCTTGCTGGCGGGCCGTTCATTAACCCTGCTAATTTTAAATATTGCGTATATAAACTTCTGTTGCTTGCAATCATTCTATTTTCTGACTCATTATAGCCTTCCTCCCCATACCAGTACGCAATAGCAACTATAAAGCTGTGGCTATCCATCCCAAATCCAATATTATCCTTTTTAACCGGTTTAGGCATAGGATTGCTGTTCCCACTGACAGGCAGCATCGGCACCTTATTATCGTCTCTATCTTTGAGAGGGGAATTGCTTCTATTCCGTGAATTGTTTACCCCAGCCTTCTCTTTTAATACCTCTATCGGCTCCTCTATTGCCGTATAGAACATCCTCGCAAGCCTGTAATAGGCACTATAAGGCTTCCCATAAGCAGGCCTTATCCCAACCTGTCTTGCAAATTCTTCTAGTTTTATCTCAAATGCAAGATTCAATTGTCTGAGGTACCTAGAATTTTCACTGAGCAGACCTAACAATGGATTCGACAACAGGCTAATCGCTATCCTGTCAGCCATTCGTAGAGGTAAAAGCTCTCTCAATATAAAGCGATACATCTCTCTTTCTATCTCTTTCCAGTCATATTTCTTCCTCGCCATAGCAGAGGCGCTGTGGTTGGCCTTTGCCTGATGATAGACCTTCTCGTATTCCGGCACTGCCTTTGGCCAGTCGAGAGGAACCTGCATAACATATCTGATAGCCGACTTGCGAAGCAAACTGTGGCGCGCCTTTAATCTCATTGCGCGTGAGATGGCAATAGTCGTTGCTTTAACCATATTATCTATCGAGGCCTCATCATCATAGCTATATTCAGGAAGCATTAGCAGTTTCAAGGTGGCCTTTCTTTCTGTAAAGTCAACCAGGCCTCCAGTAAGCGTACCCATCAGAAATGCGCCAAATTTGGCTGCCTGTTGATTAGTAAGCCCGCACGGCTCTGTCTCTGACGGCATCCAGAGGACGTCTGCGCCAGACATAAGCTGAAGCGCAAGGGCAGGGCTAAAGAGCTCTATCAACATCACCTGCCCCGGGAATCTCTCTGCCAAATACTTAAGCAGGGCTTCAACTTCCCTTCCCTGCTCATCGCCAGGGGTCCCAAGCACAATTAACCGCACCCTCTCGCCATTAGTGCCCCTCTGCGAAAGTATATACTCGCCTAAAGTAATATCTGTGCCCGGGACATTCCTGCCGAGGGCAAAGTATCCCTTTTGCCTGACGAGCCTTGACACAACTGCGATAAACAGGTCTTTATCGCTGCTTGTTGTATCTATCCAGCCAAAGACCTTGCCCCTATTTTTCTCTTCGTCCCTTATTTTCTCTATCTTTTCAACGAATGCCTTTATGTTCTGGCTGCGTTTTTCAAGGAGATCCTCATCCTGAGGAGAAAAGTTTGTAAACTTCACACCTTTATCCTCATCAACGACTTCCGTTAATGCCTCGTTATCAGCTGGGTTATAATTTTCTTCTTTTATTCCATTGTAAACAGCTGCAAGTCTATTCTCACTAAATGCCCTTGAGAATATGCCCTCCAAACCATAGCCCTTTTCCCTCGTAAGCAGTTCGTACATATTCTTTTTGCTCACAGCAACTATCATATCCGAAAACTCAAGCAGACCTTTTAACAGATTATGCTGGCCAGGAACAAGGTTAGCCCAGAACTCAAGCCCTTTTTCAGTGGTATCCTGCAGCCATCCAGGCAGGTTCGTCAGGGCAAATGTATTAACCTTAAACTTATTCCCCTCTACCCAGCTCCAATCTCTGGCTATACCATTTCCTGTCAACAAGCCAACAAGTGGATCCTCTACAGGGATATCCATAAAGCCGGGGAATACGCCCTGATAGGTGCCGTTGTGCACTATGCCTACTACTGCCGTATCTTTAAGCTCTGGCCAATCCCTGTAATTCAATTCCCCAAATGTAGTATAGGTAGGAAACTTCATATAGGGAGCGATGAGGCCTGCCTGCCAGTCGTTTGCGTGGAATATGTCAGGCGAGATGCCCAATTCTTTTACTATATGCATAGGAGACTTGCCAAGGACAATTGACTCCATGTATCCATAGAGGGAATCTGGATACGGCCTTCCATTTACAATATCATTTGGATATATACCCCTGTGCAATATACCTTCATTGTCTCTATATCTTAAGAAATGAATCCCATTTATATAATTGTAATACAGAGAAAGGGCAAGGTTACCTGAGCCGATTGGAATGGAATAATCAAGCAAATGTATTCCCCTATCGGTTGATATAGGAC
>WGAY01000061.1 GCA_015494585.1 Candidatus Omnitrophota bacterium
GCCCTGTATATATAAATCCGGGAAGCCACTTGGATTATCAAAATTACTATTATTCCCAATCCTGACATCATTAAGAAAAGATGCACGTCCTTGATCAAGTATGCCACTATTACCAATTATTAACCCATTGTCCACATACAAATCATTACCAATATGCATATTCTCTGTCACAAGGGCATCCCCAGCGGCTAGATAACCAATATTGGCCCCAGGAACATCCAATCCATAAAGGTCATATACACCAAAATATCCCGAATATGTAACTACATAGAGATATTTCCCAGAAATAAATAAATCTTGAACATTCGATAGGTGTCCTTGATATCTATAGGCCACAACACTAGGATTTGTTGGATCTGAGATGTCTACAATTGTTGTCTTCCAATATCCAGCAACATAGGCGTAATGACCAGACACAGATATCTCCATAGGATCATCGAAATAAAAAGAATCATTGATCGCACCAACTATAGACGGTGAACTTGGATCTGAAATATCTACTATAACCAAACCCTCATTATCTCCATTCCATACTGTAACATAGGCATAACTACCTGACACATATACAGCAGTAGGTTGATGTAATTGAGTATCGCTTATAGATCCCACAATTGAAGGCGAAGCTGGATTTGAAATATCTACTATAGTAAGATAGTCAGTATTATACGCAGGGATATAGGCATACCTGCCGTTTACATACAACGATTCAGGGCCATCCAATTTCGTGGCATCATAGAGAGAGCTAATAATACGGGGGGCATCAGGAGCCGATATATCCACAACAACTAACTTATCAGCCGACGATGCGGTAATATATGCATAATTCCCAGAGACGTATAATCCCCAGGCCCCATCTAAGTCCGTACTTGTTACCGAACCAACTACAATTGGGGCTTTGGGATTAGAAACATCCACTACTGTTAACCTATCACCACTATTGCCCACAACATAGGCATAGCTGCCAGAAACAAATACACTGCCTGCACCAGCTAGATTGGTATCATCATTTACAGATCCAATTACTGAAGGAGATTCGGGAGTTGAAATATCCACAATGGTTAATCTATTAGCATTTGCTGCCCCAATATAAGCATACTTTCCCCTTATATAAATACCGGCAGCTCCATATAGATTTGTCGCATCTTGAAACTCAGCCACAAGAGGCAATGGACCGATCACAGGATTTGAACCAGTTAGGCTTTGCAAAAAATTTCCCCTATACACACTCAACTTCGCACTAGGGCTAGTCGTGCCCACCCCTACCCTATCATTACTCGCATCTATATACAGAGTATTTGAATCTATGTTTAGATTATTCGGTACTGACATAGTACTGGCATTGATAGTGATGCTGTCTCCTGAGGCATCTCCTAGGGTAGTGTTGCCACTCACGGTGAGGTTGCCGGTTACTGTTACATCTCCTGTTGTACCAGCATCGCTTATGCTCACCAGTGTATTTGAATCTGTATCTGTGATAAGAATCGGATAATTCAACTGCATTCTGTCATTCGTAGCATCATAGGTGAAGTTTACATCTGTTCCACTGCCGCCTTCTATGATATAGCCTGCCCCGTCTGCAGGTCCCGTACCAGAGTTATCCGTATCCACTGTAAAGGTCTGGCTGGAGGTACCGGATATGTCCGACGATGAACCTATAGTCCCATATATCGTACCGTCGACTTCGAGGTTCCCGCTTATATAGAGGTCGCTGGAGGAGCTAGGGTTATTAAACATTCCGCTCCCCAACCTGAGATCGCCATTAATGGATCCTCCGGTTATCTCAGAGACAGGGCTGGCATCTGTCATAACATATACACGTGCATGACTGGCCTGCTCTAATTGTGCCCCCCAGGCATAGATGGTCTCTGTATCAGCACCCGTATTTATTATACTTACGGTTATCTGGGTGGCTGAGGCACCGGTTGTAAATGAGACCTCATAGCGCTTCCACTTGGCCGGCAGGCTGGTTATGGTATAGGTATTGGACTGGGAATCATCGTCTTCTATCTTTATCTGAGCGCTACTAGCCGTACCTGCACGAAGCCATACTGAAAAAACGTATTCTGTAGATGCGCCTATTCCAGAAGAAACTATCTGAGATACATAGCCGTTGCTCGCACCGCTGTTGGTCAGGACCTCGGCAGTGCCGTCCTGGCCGTCAGGGGCATATACAGATGTATCGGTTTCAGGAGAGGCAGTTATGTTTGTCTTGGTCCAGGCGCTATCATCTAGGGCCTCTGAGTGAGTCAATAGGTTTTCTCCCACGCCTATGCCGCCAAATGGAGTAGAGAGGCCTTCGGTATTGATGTGAACCTGTCGCTGGGTGGTTGTATTTCCTTCTATCTCAACATCTGCATCGTTGATGCTACCTTCTTCGCCCTGCACTGTGAGGTCATCAGCAACGCCAAATTCTATGTCTTTATCTGCTGCATAGGCAGTCCTTAAATTAGTCTGAAAGGCAAAAAAGGCAGGCAAAATAAAAGAAAACAATAGAAAAAACAGGCTATATATTCCCCGCCCTTTTCCTGTCTGCGGCATCTCTCCCCCTATTATATATACCTAATAATTAGTTTATACCAATTAAACTAAATATCAAGTAGAAACTGAAAGCCATATCTCAAAACTAGTACCCCTGTACCGTTGCAAAAAATAAAAAAGGCAGGAGTATCTCCTGCCTAAAATCGCCCCACCATTGCCGTGGGGATAGGAAGAGTCTGAACCCTAAAACTAGGTGGGTGCCTGCCAACTACCCCACGGGGCAGCCGGACATCAGCTCCCAGTTTTAAGGTGTTGGTTCAGCTACTTACCCTCCACATCACGCGCACGGCAGGGTCAAATCCTAATTTTCTAAGAGCTAATTTAATGATAGCAAATCTGACCTAAAAAAGCAACTAAAAGCCTTCCTGCTTCTAAATCTTACATATACCGCTCTACCCTGCCCTTGTTCTCTACAAAATTAGGGGTATATCTTACCGGACTTCTACCGAAACAGATCCCCTGTTGTTCGTGAAAGGCTACTTGATCAACATCGACATGGCGTTGCTTTATGGCATCTTTAGTATTGATATAGACTATTTCAGAGCCGCTGACCTTAACCACTGTAACACCATAGATATCGTTATTCAATAAGATAACTGCCGCACCACCTACTTCCTTACCAAAATTAACATCGTAAGCAGAGGAATGGCCGCTTCTGACCAGATGCCCTGGCCTGACATCCCTGACCTCTGGCACCTCGTATATGCCAGGGACATAAAGCCGTGCCTTCTTCATCAATCCTTTTATCTCTGAGTCTGTCTTGAACCGCTTAGTCAATTCCTGGCAGACATATTTGCCCGCACCTGCCAGTTTCTTGTGCCCAAAGGCATCTGCACCAGCTGATTCGTCTACCAATTCCCTGCCGCTGGCATCCTTTATTCCTTCTGCAACTATGATGAGATATGTGCCGGCCTTCACATCTGTATTGAGGATCCTTTCAAAATAACGCTTTTTACAGTGTTCGTAGAGGACATCAAAATCAGTAGGTATTTCAGGGATAAGGATGGCATCCGCATCAGCGGCTATACCACCTCTGAAGGCGGTATGACCCGCATATCTACCAAAGACCTCAACGACCATAATCCTGTTATGTGTACGACCGGTGGTCTTAAGGTCCTGGGCAAACTGGGCTATTCGGTTTATAGCCGAATCCCCGCCTACCGAATATGTCTGAAGGTCCAGATCCATGGTCTTGGGGGCATGGACACACTTGATACCATGCTCTGTCAGGTCAACCATAACACTGCCGGTATCATCTCCACCGCTTATTACCAGCCCCTCTATAGAAAACTTCTTCAGTCCCTCTTTTATCCTTTCGTATTTATTGGGATCGTCTATCTTCTTTATCTTTACCCTGGAATGGCCTGCCTCTGAACCAGCCAAATTGGCATCGATAAAATCTGCCCTATCGGGTTGTAATTCCACCAGTTCGTTCTCTTCAAATTCAACGAGATTATAAAGGCCTGCATATCCATTTGGAATAACATAGGGTTTAATGCCAAGGCTGTAAGCTGTTAGCGCAGCGCCCTTTACAACCGCATTTAATCCCCCGCAGTCTCCTCCACTTGTAATTATGCCTATCTTCTTCATTTTAGACCTCCCATCGTATTCGCTAAATTCACTTTCCATACTAACTAGATTTTCGGGCATTATACCAATAAAATTAATCTATCACAAGGAAATCAGAAAGATAGAAAGATACCCCAAAATTGCATAAGCTGCAAAGTCCCTAATTATCTGCCGGCCACTGTCATTATCTCCTTTATCAAGGATTTATAGGTATCTATCTGTGGCAGGAATTCGTATTCTAATACATCTCTAATCGTTACTACGTCCTTATCTGAAAGGGCCTGAGTAAGTTTCTCTATTATCTCCATGCTCTTTCTGTGTTGCTCGCTGAAACTAATATCTGCAAAACTAAGTTTTGTATAATCCACATCAAGGTCTTTGGCCGCTTCGTCTATTTTTCGGCACGCTCTTTCCCAAGTATTCATAGAATTTATTACACTCATAACTGCATCTTGATAATTCATACTCCCAGATTCAAGGAAGTGGTTAACAATATCCACGGTATCCATTATAATACTGTTGGCCTCAACCAGATCTTCCAAGGCCTGTTCAAAAGGACCAGATGTCACAAATTCAATGCTAGAGAATTCGCTTATATCGCGGTCCATATACTCTACCAACTCCTCTTCTGAAATATCTCTGCCATCTATGGTTATAGCCTCCAGAGTCCTAGCCGAATCGCTACATAAGGCCCTTACTTCCTCTATAAGCTCAGCAATCTTAGTTGGCCCATCTACCATAAATACATCATCCCGCCCATCCAATAATATCTTCATCTGAAACCTCCTTGACTATAAATCTGCTTGCCGCGGCAAGCTCTTGAAAATATAACTTGAATTTCTCTATATCTGCCTTATCCTTCCATATCCTGCGGGAACTCAGCATAACCGCCGCGGCCTCCATTGTCTCTTCCAATATATCAATTATAACCCCATATCTGCGCAGATCAGAATAGATTTGTTTTGCCTTATCTATATCCATATCATTAAGCACAGATGTAGCCAGATCACCTATTTCTCGGGTTTTTCTGACCCAGTCTTCTAGTAATAAATTTAGTCTTTCCCTAGTTTTACCCTCGAGTCTATATATGCCTTTGTGAGACAGATTCGATATATAATCTGACATATCTTCAACAAGGGTTTTTATATCCTCAACCTCTATAAATGGCATCCCAGCTATCTCTGCACCACTGCTTGCATTGAAGCACCTGGCAGAGGCCTTTGATATTTCGACTTCAAAGTGTTTTATATAAGCAAAAAATACATCATCGGTTATAACTGTTCCATCTTTGCCCTTTACCTTTACCAGATTTCTGCCAGCAGAGAAATCCTTCATAAAATTAGCGGCCTCCCTTACGTGAGAACCATCCTCAGAGAAGCTCAAATCAAGTCCTACAAAAATGATATTCTCAAAACCAAGAGAGAGGGCAAGGGAAAACGCAGAATGGGCAACGCTCATCCCTTTGCTTATCCAGCCCTTGTCTCCTACCACAGGATAGAACAGGGATATTATCTTTGAATCTCTCAGCCCTGGACACACAATCCTTCCAGGAAAGCTTCTTGGTATCTTGTAATAAACCTGCGGATCTATGACTAAAATGGTCTCGAGGCGATTCATCTTATTAACCCTCTCGAAATGTATATAGTTTACCTCTTGAGGATCTATAGAGATGGCAATGGAGGGAGTAATACCATTTGCTATAAGGGGATAAATAGCTGTGTCAACACTTATGATTGGAACTTTATTTTGAAGTTCCTTCAATACCCCATAGGAACTCGCCAGGGAAGGCCCTGCTGCGGCAATAATTACAGAGCCACCCTGTGAACGCATAAACTCCAATCCCTCTGAAGCGATATAGTACCTTAGATTTCTAATAATGTTCTGCTGATAGAGGCGCCTGAAACGCACACCTGCTTCAAGGTTTTTCTTCCCCCAGACAATAAGTTCTCCTACCATTTTCTCTACGGATTCGTAATAATCCCTGAATAGGAGCAGAGAGGTATCGTGCCTAAGTACTGTCAAATCATTATTGACCAAATGGAAGATCTTGGCCTTGAGAGATTCAAAAATCTCTTCAGGCCTCTTGCCAACCAAAAGCAGGATATTTTTATCCAGGATAATCTCTTTTAAGTCCAGAAACTCTAGTGCCAACCTAAATATCTCAGGATATTGTTCCACAACAATCACGATATTTTCTTTCCCTATCTTCTCTTTAAGTGCAAGTAGGTGATAACCCAAGCCAAGCCCAAGTATCAGGATATTCGCCGTGCTAGGGATGTCTACAGCCTCCAGCTGTGCCTTTGCCTCCTTCATTGGATTCTCCTTAGAATGGAAAAAGGCATATTTACTGCCTAAATCCAAAGCGATTGAGGGATAACGTGATCTGGTCTTAATAACCTTTAATTCTGACGGTGGTTTTGTCTTCAAAATCAACTCAGCCAATTGCGGATACCTTACCTTTAAGGCCTGTAGATTATCTTTCAAAAAGGCCATATCACCCCCATTTAGAATCCCTTATCTACAGAATTTGCGATTGATTGGAGCAACCCCAAGCCAAAATAAGATATAACAAGAGATGTTCCACCATAGCTGATAAAAGGAAGCGGCAATCCTACAACCGGCATAAAACCTGATGTCATTGATATATTTACAAACGAATGAAAAAAGAAATAGACTACTATATTTACCGCTAGAAATACAGCAAACCTATCCTTTGCCCTGGAAGCCAAGTCTAACCCCATGAGTATAAGGAGTAGGAATAAGAATATCACACCAACTGCCCCTATAAATCCCCATTCTTCTGCCAGCACCGAGAAGATAAAATCCGTATGGCGCTCAGGGAGAAAATTAAGTCTATTCTGGGTACCCGAAAGCCATCCCTTGCCCCATATACCCCCAGAACCAATCGCAATGCGGGATTGGGTAATGGTATAGCCTGCACCCAGCGGATCCAGATCAGGGTTAAGAAACACTAGCAATCTCTTTTTCTGATAATCCTTGAGGAAGTGCCATATAAACGGCAACATTGATAGCCCGACTAGGGCTGTAGAGATAATCCACCTCAAATTGAGACCAAAAATAAACAATGTAGCCGTCAGTATCGGTAAAAATACCAGAGCAGTACCCAGATCTGGTTCTTTCAGTATCAGCATCATAGGGAATAAAGTCATAAGAATAGCTATCAATGTCCAAGTCCAAGAGAATCTCCTTGGAATAGAAAGGATATAGGAAATTCCTATTACAAAAGATATCTTTGCAAATTCAGACGGTTGAAAGATAAACCCTCCAATATTTAGCCATCTCTGGGCACCATAACGAACATCTCCAATAATTAATACCAACACCAATAAAACAATAGAAAACAAATAAAACGGAATAGCTACACCCTTCCAATAGTGATAATCGATATTGGACACTATCCAAAAAACACACCAGGAAATAAGTGTCCAGATTAATTGCTTGTAGAGAAGAGATTGATAGATAACCTTACCTTTATACTGTAGAGCACTGTAAAGCATAAGCATACCGATAAAAGAGAAAACGATACCCAGGAAGAAGAATCTGTACTTATAGATAAATTTAAACATTAAGTCTAACTAACACCTGCTTTTTATAAATAAAACTAGGAGATCCAAATAAGAATCGTGACTAAAGAACTCCCTCAGTATGTGCGAGCAATTCCTCTGGTAAACAGGCTGCTACACCTATCTTCCCTACCACCACGCCAGCAGCAAGGTTAGATATAGCAGCCGATGTTGGCATATCCAATCCAATGGCCCTGGCCAGAGAAAAACTGGCTATAACCGTATCACCCGCGCCAGAGACATCATAGACCTCAAGGGCAGTGGTTGGTATCTGCAGGGCCTTGCCTCGCCTCTGATAAAGCTTCATCCCCTGTTCAGAAAGTGTGACCAACAGCCCCTTCAGAGAAAGCCTGCGCATCAACTGCCGCGCCGCAGTATCTATATCTTCCATAGTAGAAAGCCTGCGACCTACTGCGTCCGCTAGTTCTTTCCTATTCGGGGTAATGATATCTGCCCCCTTATAAAGAGGGAAATGGTCTTTTTTAGGGTCAACGGTTACCAGCCTCCCCCTTCTATGACAATAAGGAATAAGCTCCTCCAGCAAGGCCCTGTTTATCACGCCCTTGCCGTAGTCTTCTATTATAACTGCATCTGCCTCATCCACGGCCCGCTTTACCGCACCAATCAATTCCCTCTGTATCACAGGGCTCAATTCCGAGATCTCTTCTCTATCAATACGCACGACCTGCTGATTATGCGCAACAACCCTGGTCTTGACAGTAGTAGGACGCCCCTTGTCCCTTACGATGTAGTCCGTCCTGACCCCCTCTCGCTTCAGGTCCTTCACCAGCTGCCTTCCGGCCTGGTCCCGTCCGATAACTCCCACCAATATTGCCCTGCCTCCCAGGCTGCAGACATTCCTGGCAACATTTGCCGCTCCACCCGGCATAGAACTCTCCCTCCTGACCCACACGACCGGAACAGGCGCCTCAGGGGATATCCTCTCTACATCTCCCCATATAAACCTATCCAGCATAAGGTCACCGACCACCAGGACGGTGGCCTGGGGGAAGCGTTTTAGGGCATCCGCAACTAACCCCCTGTCAACCAATCGCCTTAACATTTTCAAGCTCCTTTACCCATTCAGGATAGAGCGGAAAGGCAGCCGTCAATTCCAGGACTTCCTTTTTTACACTAGATATAACATCATCCGATGGATCAGACAATACCCTATCTATTAATTGGGCTATCCTGCGCATCTCTGACTCTTTCATCCCGCGTGTGGTTACTGAAGGGGTCCCTATCCTTATACCGCTGGCCACCATAGGCGAATTTGTATCAAACGGTATAAGGTTCTTGTTTACGGTTATACCTGCCCTGTCCAGGGCATTGGCAGCATCCTTTCCAGTTATATTTCTCGACTTAAACACATCCACCATAAACAAGTGGTTATCCGTACCACCCGAAACAAGTCTATATCCAAGGGAGAGGAACTCCTCTGCCATTGCCTTAGCATTCTTTACAATTTGAGATTGATAGACCTTAAACTCATTCGACAGGGCTTCTTTTAAGGCAACTGCTTTAGCAGCTATAACGTGCATAAGCGGCCCACCCTGCACACCAGGGAAGACGCGGGAATTCAGCTTCTTCGCATAGTCCTGCCTCGCCAGTATCATAC
>WGAY01000062.1 GCA_015494585.1 Candidatus Omnitrophota bacterium
TTATGTTGCCTCGCAGAAAGGCATCTAACTGGCCCGTAGCATCGAAGGCAAGGCGGCCAGAAGGAGAGGAAAACTGCGATGGAAAGACTACCGTTGACTTCATAAAAGCTGTATCGAACAAAGGCCCCCTATCTCTGTAAAATTCAAGATATGAACCCTTATAGACCAGTATCTTGAGATCCTTGGGGCTCGATAGATGGAAGACATAACCTTTCTCCAACCTTCCTTTAAAATTCCTCTCAGGGACAAAGGCCTCGCTTAACCTATACCAATTCTCTTGTCCCCAGAACCACATATAAGGTAATCCTCGGCTTTTCTGGCCTATTCTTACTCTAATAGCAGGACGGTAAGCAAAGAAACCCAAAGACTCTGGGCGGACCTTACCAGGACTAAATGAACTACTCACATCAAACACAAGCCTTTCAGATAGCAATTCCCAACCTTCCTGGTTATGGTCATTAAGTACAACAAATTTATTTTCAGATTTACGTATATAAACAGCCTTACCCACAGGGCCAAGTTCGAAAAGAAAACCTGCTCCTTTTGAAGACAGAAATACACGGCCAGAGATTATACGGAAATCCTTGTCTGCTGTCTTGACAGTCCCAATCATATCTTTGACCTTCAGGCTACTATCGTCCAGATAAAAGGATAATCTATCTATGCTAACTTCTGCACTCGGAGAGTCTGAGGAAAAATTTGGGTAGGAGAGAGGTTGGAGCAATAGATTCTCTAGAGAAGAAGAGAGGCTAGCTTTTAACTTTATCCTAGTATCGATGTAAAGCGGCTCTAATACCAAGGAAAAATAGGCCTCTGCACCTTTGGGTTTAAGGACAATGTAATCTAAGCTTAACCTGCTCTTGCGGCCGGAAAAAACGACAAGTGCATCAACCTTTACCTTTACCCGGCCTCTTTTCAATCTACCATTACTATCAATAGAAAATCCACTTCTCTCCCCGTTAAATGGCAATATCAACTCATTAACGGTATTACCCGAATGAAAGACATAAAAAGGAAGGTTAAACCGTACTTTATCTCCAGAAATAGAATATACAAAACCGACTTCTTCACATAAGGCATTACTTGCGGCTACTGACAAAAATAGCACCAACAGGCATAATACCTGTTTCCAAGGCAATGCCTCATCTAAGTTCATCTGAGAATAAACCCAATCTACGAAGGCCTTTATCAGCGATATCAGTTCTAAAATATCTACCATCAAAATCTATCTTCTCAACTGCCATATAGGCCTTTGTCTTGGCCTCTAAAAGGTCATCTCCTAGGGCAGAAATAGCCAGGACTCGACCACCATTTGTAACTAACCTGCCTTGGTTGTCTAGAGCCGTACCGGCATGGAATACAAGAACATCCTCATCTAGGGAATCAAGGCCCGTAATAACCTTGCCTTTCTCATAGGCACCTGGATACCCTTGGGAGGCAAGTACCACACAGACGCACTGCTGACTATCCCAGTTGACTGATTGCGAATTTAATTTACCCTGTACGGATGCATATAAAAGATCGTAGAAATCTCCTTTAAAACGAGGAATTATTACCTGTGCCTCGGGGTCACCAAATCTTACATTAAATTCTAAGACCTTCGGGCCATCCTTTGTTATCATAAGACCAGCATAGACAACCCCTTTATAAACTATTCCCTCATTTTTAAGCCCCTCTATTAGGGGCCTCAGGATTCTTATTTCGATTTCTTTGCTCAGATTATAGTCTATCACCGGCGCACTGGAATAAGCCCCCATTCCACCGGTGTTTGGCCCTTTATCTCCGTCATAGATAGCTTTGTGGTCTTGCGAAGATGGAAATGGTAATATGTACTGCCCGTCAGTAACTGCTATGACAGAGGCCTCTTCACCCTCTAAATATTCTTCTACAACTATCTGATTTCCTGATGCCCCAAAGACCTTTTCAAGCATGATCTTATCCAGTGCATCCTTTGCCTCCTCTACAGAATTTGCAATAAAGACTCCCTTTCCAGCTGCAAGTCCGTCTGCCTTTATTACTACAGGATAATTCTTTATCGAATGGATAAACTTAACAGCTTTATCATAATTAGAAAAGATATTAGACTCAGCCGTTGGAATATTATACTTTCTCATAATTTCTTTAGCCCAAACTTTACTCGCTTCAAGTCTGGCGGCTGACTTTGATGGCCCAAATATAGTCAAACCGGCTTTTTCAAATGCGTCCACTATTCCCTCTGCAAGGGGTTTCTCCGGCCCTACTATCGTTAAATCAACCTTCTTCTCTTTCGCAAACGAAATCACTTTTTCAAAATCAAGAGGATCCATAGATACGCAGCTGGCATCTTGAGCTATCCCCGCATTACCAGGAATAGCGTATATCTGTTCAATATCAATAGACCTATTTTTTAAGGCCCAAATAATAGCATGCTCCCTGCCCCCTGAACCGATAACCATTACCTTCCTACCCATAACATCTCCTTACCTAAAACAAACCTGTTATCTGAACAATTTGCTAATATTAAATATTGGCAAGAATAGAGACATAACAATACTACCTATCAAAGTCCCTAAGACTACCATTATCATAGGTTCCATAAGAGAAGTCAATGCCTCAACTGCTGAATTTACCTGATCCTCATAAAATTCAGCAATCTTATTTAACATCTTCTCTAGCTCACCTGTCTGTTCCCCTACCGCTACCATACGATAAACCATAGGAGGAAATATCTTCGCTTTTTCTAATGGAGTAGAGATATTCTCTCCGCCCTTTATGTTATCCTTTGTAGCCAACAACCGCTGTTCAACCACCTTATTACCGCTAACCTTAGCAACTATCTCAAGCCCATCCAAGATAGGAACCCCACTTCTCAAGAGTGTAGCTAAAGTCTTTGCAAATTTTGCAATAGATACCTTCTTCATCAGGTCACCAAAAACAGGCACACGCAACATAAAAGAATCAAAGGCATATCTGCCTTTTTCTGTAGAAATAAACCTAATAAATGCCAAAATAAGTATAACAACCACAATAAAAACAAACACAATATATTGCTTTAGTCCTTCACTTATAGCTATAAGAACCCTTGTAGGCAGAGGAAGTTTTCCGCCTAAAGACTCAAACATTTCTTTAAATCTCGGAACAACAAATACTAACAACCCTATTGTAATAAGGATTGCTATTGTCAGAACTGTAACCGGGTAGATCATAGCACCCTTTACCTTTGATATAAGTTTGTTGGCGTCTTCTAAATAGGCTGCTAATCTATTGAGTATCTCGCTTAGCGCTCCACTGGCCTCTCCTGCTTTTACCATATAAATATAAAGCGGTGAAAATACATCTGGAAATTTAGACATCGCATTAGAAAGACTTTCGCCAGATTCTATGTCTTCTTTTATGGCATATATAACTTTTTTAAAATATGTCCTGGTGGTCTGCTCATATAAGATCTCAAAGGCCTGAGGGAGGGGGATCCCTGATTCTATCATGGTAGCCAACTGTCTGGTAAACAACACTAAATCCATCAATGAAACCTTATTAAATATCTGGTTAAGTTTTGAACCAGCTTTTACTGTATCCTGTTTCAGTGATAGAATTGCTAATCCACGCCTATGGAGTATATCAAGTGCAATATTTCTATCTTTGGCTTCAACTACACCTTTCACAGGATTGCCTGAGGCATCCTTGGCGAAATACAAAAATCTAGGCATTTCTCACCTCCTAGTAAAATTCCTCAATAGCCCTCTCTATTTCAGTTTTTAATGCAAGGAAAGGGATTATCTTACACAAAGTAAGGTCCTTTACAACTGCAAACATCTCCCTATTATAAGGATCAGCAATAACTAACCATAAAATATTATTTTTTTTATCCAAAGGAAAGATATTATAGCGCTTAACAACCTCTTTCTGAATAATCAGCGATATATTATCCCCCACATCATAGTCAAAAGGAGAAAGACATGGAATCCCGGATTGTTCGGATATAGCTCCCAGCAAATTCTCTTCTGTAATATAACCTTTTAAAACCAATATCTCACCCAAAGGTAGTCTATTCTCCAAGGATTTTTGGTATTCAAGGGCTTCCCTAATCTGTTCTTCTGTAACGTATCCCTTGCGCCGCACTATCTGACCTAGTAAAGCAAGTTTTTTTGTATTTAGTATCTCAAGCCAATCCATAATATCTTTAATCCGTATTATATATTAGATTTCTTTTTCTTTCATCGTTATGTAAGCCAACCCCCAGTAAAACTCAAAAATCAAGCATGAAGAAGAAAGAATAAAGCATGAAGGATTTTTATCTTCCAACATATTTTCATTTCTAAAATTCAAACGACTCTCCTTCATTCTCCCTTCTAAACTTTAACCTATGTATACAATTCCAATTGAGACAATATCTCTTGAGATGAACTCTTTTTAAGTATCCTATAT
>WGAY01000063.1 GCA_015494585.1 Candidatus Omnitrophota bacterium
CAACTGCCATAATATCGGCTAGCTCGTCTATTATAAGTACGATATAGGGCATAGGATCATCGCTGTACTTTTCATTATAAAATCTTATATTCCTCACGCCTGCCTTAGCAAGCCGTTGATAGCGTTTTTCCATCTCTCCGATGAGCCAGTTCAAGGCAACCGAAACCTTCTTTGCATCCGTAACCACTGGACACAATAGATGCGGCAAATTATTGTAATGGGCCATTTCCACCATCTTGGGATCTACCATTATAAACCTCAAGTCCCTTGGACTTGCCTTGAGCAACATAGAAATAATCAAGGCATTAACACAAACTGTCTTGCCCGAACCAGTAGCCCCTGCAATAAGAAGGTGTGGCATATCCCTCAAATCAGCCACGACAGGATGCCCCGCGGTATCCTTGCCCAACCCCAGAGTAAGAGGAGAATCCGATTCAATAAATTCAGAACTCGTAGCTATATCACGGATAAAGACAGGATCTCTATAGGTGTTTGGCACCTCTATCCCAACTGCAGCCTTACCTGGGATAGGAGCAACAATTCGCAAAGAACTTGCCCTTAGATTGAGGGCCAGATCATCGGCCAGACTTACTATCTTCTGTATCTTGACCCCAGGGGCCGGTTCTAATTCATACCTGGTAACAACCGGACCCGTTTCGATATTGACTATCTTTACCGGTATATTAAACTCTGCCAGGCTCTGCTCTATTACTCGCGCCTTCTCCTCTGTGTCGTCTTCCTGGTTCGTCTCTCTTATAGGAACATCGAGCAAATCAACTGGGGGAAGCCTATAGCTACCCCTTTTTGGTGGGCTTATCTTCTTACCCTCAACAGACCTCAATTCAAAAGATATCTCATCCTCCTCGATTTCATCACCTTCCTCCATAACTTCATTCCCATCCAATTCATCCTCACTCTCAACCGCAGAATCTCCTGCATCCATCACATCCTCTTCCTCATCCTCATCTAATCCCATCTCTCCTTCATCCTCTTCACCCCCATCTTCTGCAAAGGGAATCTTATCGTCTACAGATTCATTAAACAGCCCTGATTGAGGCTCTGGCAGAATCGTCCTACGCCGTGACCTTACAGATCTGGAAGAAGTAGACTTTCCCTCCTCCTTCACAGAAGGTTTTTCTACCCCAGAAATTCGACTCATAAGATAACTGCGGACATTCGCAACCAACCTACCCATAAAAAAGAGGGGTTTGATGAGTAATTTTGTTATCCTGGCAATAGAGATATGTGTTACCATAACAAAAGACAATAAAAACAGCCCCAGAGACAAGACCCAGGCACCAAACTGGCCAAAATAGGTCAAAAGGAAAGTTGCAAAACTATGGCCAAACAAACCGCCCCAGCTAAACGCCTGAGTATCTCCTAAACTTGAGGCCCCAAGAGAAAAGAGATTAGAGGCAAAAAATAGGAAAAACCCTAATGCAAGCAAGTTTAGTGCAGGATAGTAGTCTAAACGGTCTTCAAGATGGAATGTCTTGATAATTCCCAGATATATAAACAGGGCGGGAACCAAAAAAGAGGCATATCCCCAGAGAAACCTAAACAGAAAGCCCAAATAGACCCCTACATAGCTTATCCAGTTAGAGACCGGAGAATTCACAGGATAGGCCAGAAAAGGGACATCCGTAGGGCTGTAAGAGACAAGACTCCCTAATATAAGCAGGCCAAAAAATAAAAAGAATATGCCTACCAATTCATCCCAATGTTCCTCTATAAATCCCATAACTCATCTCCATTATTTCATCTGAGGAGAAAAAAGGAAGGATGGGTCATAAAAAATACTTTTAAAAAATGAAATTCTCCATCCTTCATCCTCACTTTTTCTCCCATTCAAACTCAACTATATTCCTCTCGTTACTGTCTATTTTTATCCCCACTAAATAGATAGGCTTGTTTTGATTCTCGTATTTCCTATAATACTGCCTCTCCTTTATCTGCTTTATCGGGCTTTCTTTTGTGTCTACCTTTATCTCAAAGACATATATCCTATCCTTCATTAGCATCGTCAAGTCTGCCCTGCCTATGTTAGTTACATCTTCTGCCCTTATCTCATATCCCATACCTTGCAGGTATCCGTATATCACTGACGCATAATGTCCCTCGTATCTGCCTATTTCATTGCGGCTGTAATTATTATAGGGAATACTTGCAAATAATGCCTCTAATTCCTGCCTGAACTTATCTATATCACCCTTTACAAGCGCACGGTACCCCTCCAATTTTTTCGTCTCTATCCCACGGGCATTATAATAATATTCCATTATGTAATCACTCAGACTTATCCGAACCTCTTTATTCGGTAGCCGCAGACTATATTCTATTGTCCCAAGCTCGGTCTCTATCTGCTCATCTATCGTCATATATCCAGTCTGCAATAATACCGCCTCCGGACATATATTATCTATGTCAAAGCTATCTAATAAAGTCTCACCTACTACCAAATTAGATAACTGCGGTATATAAAAATTGCCCTTATCTATCATATCTATCAAAAACTTTGGCGTACCGCTTGAGAACCAGTAGGTTTTAAAACGATAATTATTCTTGACAAACAAAAGTAAATCAAACGGATTGTAGACCAGATCCCCCAAAAAGTTATATCCATTATACCATTGCTTGACTTCCTCTAAATCTACGCCTTCTTCCCTGAAAAGCTCACCAAAGTGATGCTCTAATTCTGCCTGCGTTATCCCTAATAGATTCCCAAATTCAGGCACAAGGGTTATATCCTCTAGATTATTCAACCCAGAGAATATCCCTGCCTTTGAGAATTTGGTTACCCCCGTTAGAAAAGCAAATTTTATATAGGGATCATTGTTTTTTATCTCTGTATAAAGTTCTCGCAAGAGATCGCGATTCTCTTTGG